>NZ_JBAKHP010000052.1:0-19784 GCF_036902745.1 Micromonospora sp. CPCC 205554
CCGGGGGGAGGGGCGGCCCCCCGGGGGGGGGCCGCCCCGCACGCGGGGGGGCCCCCCCCCCGGGGGGGGCGTGGCCGCCGTCGTGTTCCGGCCTCGACGCGGGTGTACGTCAGCGACCGGTGTCGCCTTCGCCGGTGCGCTGCTGCGCCATGTCGACACCCTTGTCGATCTGGTTGTCGTACTTGCCGCCGCTGCGCTTGTCGGCCGCGTCGCCCGCCTTCTCGATGCCCTGGTCGACCTGCTTGTCGTGCTTGTCCGCGAAGTCCTTGGCCTTGTCCATGAAGTCGCCCATGTCGGATCTCCTCTCGATACGTTGAATGCCTTCCCTAAGGCCGGGGGCACAAACACCGGGTGGGCGGTTGCGGCCCTGGTGTCGGATCGACCCTTGTCGGGTACCAACGGCCTCGATCGAGGAGGGCGACGTGGACGACGACGCTGGTATACCCGGGCGGGCACCGACCGCCGGACCGCGGCAGACCTGGGCCGGACTGCCCTGGCCGGTACGGACGGCGGTCACCTGGAGCGCCTGCCTGCTGGTGGTGACGGCCGGGCTGTGGCTGCTCGGGCAGATCGCCGTAATGCTCGCGCCGCTGGCGGTGGCGCTGGCCGGCACGTTCTTCCTCGCCGCGCTGCTCGACCCGGTCCTGGTACGCCTGCGCCGGCTGCGGGTGCCGGCCGGGCTCGCCGCCCTGCTGAGCATCCTGCTGCTGCTCGGCATCCTGGGCGGCGCCGGTGTCCTGGTCTGGAACCTCACGGCGAGTCAGTTCGGCGAGCTGAGCCAGCAGCTCGACGAGGGGTTGCAGCGCACCCGCGACTTCATCACGTCCAGCCTGCCGGTCACCGACCAGCAGCTCGACCGGCTCGTGGAGCAGATCCGGCAGGGCCTGAGCAGCGGTGCGCCCGACCCGGTCGCCGGGGCGCGCAAGGTCGCCGAGGTCGCGGGCGCCGTGCTGCTCGCCCTGGTGCTGCTGTTCTTCCTGCTCAAGGACGGCCGCTCGATGTGGCACTGGGTGCTGCGCCGGCTGACCGGCCCGCGCCGGGAGCTGACCGCCGAGGCGGGACGGGCGGGCTGGCGGACGCTCGGCGCGTACAGCCGGGGCACGATGATCATCGCGGCCATCGACGCCATCGGCATCGGGCTGGCCCTGGTCGTCCTGCGTGTCCCGCTGGCCCTGCCGCTCGCCCTGATCACGTTCCTCGGCGGCTTCGTACCGATCATCGGCGCCACGGTGGCCGGTGCTGTGGCGGTGCTCGTCGCGCTGGCCGCCAACGGTCCCACCACCGCGCTGCTGACGCTGGCCGCCGTGATCGCCGTCCAGCAGATCGAGGGCAACCTGCTGGAACCGCTCGTCATGCGGCGGCAGGTGCAGCTGCACCCGGCGGTCATCCTGGTGGTGGTCACGGCGGGCACACTGGTCGCCGGGGTCGCCGGTGCGTTCGTGTCGGTGCCGATCGCGGCGGTGCTGTGGCGGGTGCTGGACACAGTGCAGCGGCACCGCGCCGAAACCGGTCGCGCCGCGGGGACCGGCAGTGCTGCCGATTCCGGCAGCGCCACGGAGATCGGCAGCGCCTCCGGGCCGGACCGGGCCGTCGAAGCGGCAGGCTGACGGCCTGCGCTGAGGCCGGGTGCGATCAGGCCGGGTGCGATCAGGCGACCCGCCGGTCAGGCGGGGTGCGGTTGGCGCAGGTGCGTGGTGAACCACGTACCCGCCTGGTCCGCCACCTGCTCCAGCGTGCCGGGCTCCTCGAACAGGTGGGTGGCCCCGGGCACGATCCGCAGCTCCGCCACCTCGCCCAGCGCGTCCCGGGCCTGCTCGTTGAGCACGATCACCTGCTCGTCCAGGCCGCCGACGAGCAGCAGCGTCGGTGCGCGTACCGCGGTCAGTGAGCTGCCGGCCAGGTCGGGCCGGCCGCCTCGGGAGACCACCGCGCCCACCCGGTCCGGCCGGGCAGCGGCGGCGACGAGTGCGGCGGCGGCGCCGGTGCTGGCGCCGAACAGTCCGATCGGGAGCCGCCCCAGCTCCGCGTCGGCGCCCATCCAGTCGACGATCCCGGCCAGGCGTTCGGCCAGCATGCCGATGTCGAAGCGCAGTTCGGCGGTGACCTCGTCCCGGGCTTCCTCGTCGGCGGTCAGCAGGTCGACGAGCATCGTGGCGAGCCCGCGCTCGTTGAGCGCACGCCCGACGGCCATGTTGCGCGGGCTGTGCCGCGAGCTGCCGCTCCCGTGCGCGAACAGCACCACCCCCTGCGCCTCGGCAGGCACCACCACGTCCCCCACGAGCCCGCCGTCCACCACAGGCACCGAAACCTCACGCATTTCCCCCACCCCCGCTCTCCCTCCCCGCATACCCCCCACCCCGCCGATCAGCCGCAGAGATCTTCAATCGCGTCGATCATGAAGTTGGCGGCAGATTCCGAGATCCACAAGGCCGCTAACTTCATGATCGACGGGGAGACCAGGGGGAAACCCGACGCGTGCGGGGTTGCGTTGACGTCGGCGGCAAGGTTTAGCGTCAACCGGCGAAGAGGGACGGGGAGGGCGGCGGATGCGGATCGGGGAGCTGGCGCAGCGGGCCGGTACGAGCACCCGCACCCTGCGCTACTACGAGGCGCACGGGCTGGTCCGGCCGAACCGGTCCGCCAACGGATACCGGGTCTACGACGAGGCGGAACTACGCGTCGTCCGCGAGATCCGGTCGCTGCTGGCGATCGGCTTCGGCCTGGACGACATCCGCCCGTTCGTCGCCTGCCTGCGCGCCGGTCACGACTCCGGTGACGCCTGCCCCGATTCGGTGGCGGTGCTGCGGCGCAAGCTCGCCGATGTGGACGACTACCTCGACCGGCTCGGTGACGTCCGCCGCCGCCTGCACGACCAGCTCGCCCGCGCGATCGCCCAACGGGAGGAAACATGCCTCAGGACACGGGGACCGGCCGGCTGACCCCGGTCACCGACGACACGTTCGCGGCCATCGTGCTGGCCGCCGACCGGCCGGTCGTGGTGGACTTCTGGGCCGAATGGTGCCCGCCGTGCCGGGTGGTGTCGAAGCACCTGGCCGAGCTGGCCGAGGAGTTCGGCGACACCCTGCGCTTCGTCGCCCTCAACACCGACGAGAACCCGGCCACCGCACGCGCCCACCGGATCATGTCCGCGCCGACCATGCTGGTGTTCCGGGGCGGCGAGGTCGTCGGCTCGATCGTCGGCTCCCGCCCCAAGGACCACCTGCGGCGCAGCTTCGCCCGGCACCTGAACGGTTGAGCCGCTGCCGGGCGGGAACGCGCGGGGTGACCACGGACCCCGACCGATCGCGAGGATCGTCATGGCGAAACAGGACAGGTCCCGGGAACAGGAACTCACCGACCAGGAACGCCGCAAGCAGGAGCTGAAGGACTCGCCGGACTGGGCCGACCGCGCCTCGACGGCGCGTACGTCCGACGATCCGCGGGCCACGGCGCCGCGCGACGCCGGCGGGCGTCCGTCCAACGGCCGCCAGTTCTGAGGTACGCGTACCGAGCGGTCCCGCCCTTCGTGGCGGGGCCGCTCAGTACATGCGTTCCGGCAGGTGCATCAGCGGCGCGCGGCCCTGCGGCTGCTCCGGTTGCGGTCCGCTCGGGTGTGCCGGTGGCACCGCCACGGTGACCGGCTGCGCGGAGGTGACCCGCAGCGGCTCGCCGTGATGCCGCAGTTCCACGACGGTGTCCGGCCCGCCGTTGCGCAGCGAGTACGTCGTCTGGTGCGGCCGGACGTCGACCCGCAACCGCATCCCTTGCCACTGGAGTGAGAACTCCAGGCGGCTGAGGCGGCTGGAGAGCCGGGGCGCGAACGAGAGCATGCCGTCGTGGTCCCGCAGCCCGCCGAACCCGGCGACGAGCGCGATCCAGGCACCGGCCAGGGACGCCATGTGCACGCCGTCGCGGGTGTTCTCGTTGAGGTCGTGCAGGTCCATCAGCGCGGCCTCGCGCAGGTAGCGGTGGGCCAGTTCGAGGTAGCCGACCTCGGCCGCGAGCACCGCCTGGGTGCAGGCGCTCAGCGACGAGTCGCGTACGGTGCGCCGCTCGTAGTAGACGAAGTTGCGCAGTTTCTCGGCGGCGCTGAACGCGTCGCCCCGCCAGTGCATGGCCAGCACCAGGTCGGCCTGCTTGACGACCTGCTTGCGGTAGAGGTCGAAGTACGGGTAGTGCAGCAGCAGCGGGTACTTCTCCGGCGGCGTGTGCTCGAAGTCCCACTCCTGGAAGCGGGTGAATCCCTCCACCTGCTCGTGCACCTCGGTCTCCGCGTCGTACGGGACGTGCATGTCGTTCGCGGCGTCCCGCCACACGGCGGCCTCCTCCTCGGTGACTCCGAGGTCGAGCGCCTGGTCCCGGTAGCGCATCGCGCAGTCCGCGGCGGTACGCAGGTTCCGCTGGGCCATCAGGTTGGTGTAGACGTTGTCGTTCTTCACCGCCGTGTACTCGTCCGGGCCGGTCACGCCGTCGATGTGGAACCGTCCGGCACGGTCGTGGTGGCCGAGCGAACGCCACAGCCGGGCGGTCTCGACCAGCAGTTCCAGCCCGATCTCCCGTTCCAGCGCCTCGTCGCCGGTGACCAGCACGTAGCGGCGCAGCGCGTCGGCGACGTCGGCGGCGATGTGGAACGCGGCGGTCCCGGCCGGCCAGTACGCCGACGACTCCGGCCCTTCGATGGTGCGCCACGGGAAGGCGGCGCCTTCGAGGTTGAGAGTGCGGGCGCGTTCCTGCGCCTGGGCCAGCGTGTCGTACCGCCACTGCAACGCGTCGCGGACCGCGCTGGGCTGGGTGTACGTGAGCACCGGCAGCACGAACATCTCGGTGTCCCAGAACGCGTGGCCGTCGTACCCCGGGCCGGTGAGGCCCTTGGCCGAGATCGGCCGCCGTTCCGCGCGGGCGCCGGCCTGGAGGACGTGGAAGAGGCCGAACCGGACGGCCTGCTGCACTTCGGGGTCACCTTCGACGCGCACGTCGGCGGCGTCCCAGAACGCGTCCAGGTATTCGCGCTGGGCCCGGCGCAGCCCGTCCCAGCCGTCGAGCCGGGCCGCTGCGAGCGCCGCGCCGACCTGGTCGCGCAGCGCCGGGAGGGACCGGCGGCTGGACCAGCCGTACGTGAGGTACTTGACCACGCGGAGCGTCTGGCCGGGCTTGAGCACGCAGCCGATGGTGGTGCGGACCCAGTCCTCGTACCCCTCGCTCTCGATCGTGGTGCGTTCGGGCCCGTCGACGTCGTGGCCCATCGCGGCGGCGACCCGCAGGCCGCTGACCTTGGTCCGGTGGATGAGCTGGCCGCCGTCGTCGGTGGTCAGTTCCTCCTCGGCCTGCAACGGCGACTCCAGGACGGCGGCGACCCGGGGGTCGCGGCTCTGCGGCGGCAGCGACTCGTTGGCGACCAGCTCGGACTGGAGGATCAGGCGCAGCGGCCCGTCGACCGGTTCCACCTCGTAGTGGATGGCCGCCACCGAGCGCTGGGTGAACGACACCAGCCGGGTGGTACGGACCTTGACCTCGCGGCCGGCCGGGGAACGCCAGTGCAGGTCCCGGTGGAGCGTGCCGGCGCGCATGTCGAGGACCCGCTCGTGGGCGAGCAGTTCGCCGTAGCGCACGTCGAGCGGCTCGTCGTCCACGAGGAGCCGGATCAGCTTGCCGTTGGTGACGTTGACGATGGTCTGCCCGGATTCGGGGAAACCGAAGCCGGCCTCCGCGTACGGCAGCGGGCGCAGCTCGTAGAACGAGTTGAGGTAGGTGCCGGGCAGCCCGTGCGGCTCACCCTCGTCGAGGTTGCCGCGCAACCCGATGTGGCCGTTGGACAGCGCGAACACCGACTCGGACTGGGCCAGCACGTCCATGTCGAGCTGCATCTCCCGGACGTGCCAGGGCTCGACCGGGTACGCCCGTTCCCGGATCACGCGGCCGGCTCCGCTGCGAGAAGGTCGGCGAGGTCGGTGACCACCACGTCGGCGCCCTGCGCCAGCAGCTCGTCGGCCTGGCCGACCCGGTCGACGCCGACCACGTACCCGAATCCGCCGGCCCGCCCTGCGGCCACCCCGGCGAGGGCGTCCTCGAAGACGGCGGCCTGCGCCGGTTCGACGCCGAGCAGCCGGGCGCCTTCCAGGAACGTGTCCGGGTGCGGTTTGCCGCGCAGCCCGCTCGCGCGGGCGACCACGCCGTCCACCCGCGCCTCCAGCCAGCGGTCCAGCCCGGCGGCGTGCACCACGGCGGCGCAGTTGGCGCTGGCCGAGACGACAGCGCGGCGCAGCCCGGCCGTGGTGGCGGCCTCCAGGTAGCGCACCGAACCCTCGTACACCTCGACGCCGCGCTGCTCGATCTGCTGGAGCAGGACGACGTTCTTACGGTTGCCGAGGCCGTTGACGGTGTCCGCCTCGGGCGGGTCGTCCGGCGATCCCTCGGGCAGCGTGATGCCGCGCGAGGCCAGGAATGTGCGCACCCCGTCGGCGCGCGGTCTGCCGTCCACGTACCGGTTGTAGTCCGGTCCGGGGTCGAACGGGTGGAACGGCTCGCCGGTTTCGGCCGACCGTCGCCGCAGATACGCGTCGAACGTCTCCGCCCAGGCGGCGTTGTGCACCTTGGCGGTCTGCGTCAGCACACCGTCCAGATCGAAGAGACAAGCGCTCACGTGCGCGGGGAGGCCCAGCATCGCTTGAATCTATCCAGCCCTCGCGCCGGGCAAACACCATTCGGGGCTCAGCGGTTCGGGCGCAGCGTCCAGATCACGGTGAGCGACGAGGTGAGCGTGCCGTCCTCGGTGCGGACCTCCACCTCGACCGGGAACTCCGGCCGCCGCCCGGCGTCCAGCTCGGCCAGCACCTCGGCCGGCGTGCCGCCGAGCCGCGCCGTCGCCAGCACCGGCCCCATCGCCACCTTGCGGTAGCGGATGGTCGCGGTCACGGCCAGGGGTACGGCCCGGTCGAGCACCTGCCCGAAGGCGGCCAGCACAACCGCGCCCGAGGCGGTCTCCCCCAGCGTGAACATGGCCCCGGCGTGCGGGCCGCCCACGTGGTTGTGGTGCGCCGGGTCGTCGGGGAGCCGGACCACGGCCCGGACCCCGCCCTCGGCCTCGGGCGCCACTTCGACGAACTCGATTCCGAGCGTGCGGGCGAACGGCACGGCGTCGAGGAGACCGGCCGCCACCTGGCGAGAGTCGATGCTCATGCCCGAACGCTACTAGCCAGTAACTTCACCGGCAAGACAGTGAGCTGACGGGCCCGATGTCTCCAGCAAAGTGACATCAGGATCCTTCATCCCGCCACAGCCGTGCCACCCTCCCAAATATGAAGATTCGCGGCCCGGATACTGAGCCAGAGTAGATCTTGGTACGAAAGTGCCCCCAGAGGGGCCTTTTCCTACCAAGATCTGCGGTGCGGTGACCGGCACGCCTGCGGCATCATCAGCGCTCGGTTACCTCGGGGTGCCCTGAGCGGTCCGCGTCATGTCGTATCCCATCGCGGGGATGATCTCGCCCAGTTCCCGCTCGACGTACGCGCGCATGCCGACGTCGAGCTGGTCGTCGCGGTGCGCGAGCTTGTCCGCCTGGAACGTCGACGCGGTGACGGCGTCCTCGACGCCGAGCCGCTCGAACAGGGCCCGCCGCTGCCCGGGCCAGTCCGCCGCGAGGTCTTCCGCCTTCACCTCGACGTATCGCCTGCCCGTCAGGTCCGCCGCGTCCTTCCAGGCCAGCCATCGCTGGTAGACCGGCACGAGGTAGGCGAGCACCCCGTCGACGGTGGACGGCGCCCACGGCTGGGCCAGGTGGGAGGCGAGCACCGCCACCGGGTGACGTTTGATGTGCACGATCGTCGCCTCGGGAAACAACTCCCAGAGGAAGTCCATCGTGAAGAGGTTGAACGGCGTCTTCTCGCACCAGGTCGGCTTGCCCGCGTCGGCCGCCGCCCCGGCGAACAGGGTGTCGACCAGGCCGCGCAGGACGGCGACCAGTTCGCCCCGGTCGCGGAAGTACCTCGGCACGACCCGCCGTCGGCTGGCCGGCCCGAACGGCCCGGCGGGCCGGTCGCCGTCGCCGAAGCCCTCCGCGGGCGCGGGCTCCTCGAAGGCGTGCGCGATCACCTGCGGCCAGAGCTGGTGTACGGCGTCCCGGTAGCGCCGCTCGCCGACCAGCTCGGGCACGGTCTTGCCACGATCGTCACGCCGCCCGGGTACGCGTACCGTGAGGAAGTCGCTCAGCCGGTGCAGGGCGTCCTCACCGACGACGGGGTCGTACCGGTCGGTGAGCGCGTCGGCCAGGTCCCGCAGGCCACCGGGTTCGACGAGGAACTTGGTCTCCATCGGGATCCGGTGGATCAGCGGATGCTGGCCGATGATGTCGGCGATCCGCGACGTGCCGGAACGGCCCGTACCCGCGACGAAGACCGGTGAGGGGGACGGCATGGACGGCAGTCAAACTCCCGGCTCGGCGCAGGGGCAATCCATTTATTCCCGCCGCGATCGGCTGATCGACCTCCTGGCCGACGCGGTCGGGTCCGTCACCGTGGCGCACCCGACCCGGGTGGCCGTCGACGGGCCGCCCGCCGCCGGCAAGACCACGCTCGCCGACGAGCTGGCCGCCGTCCTGCGCGCCCAGGGTCGGTACGTCGTCCGGGCGACAGTCGACGACTTCCTCTTCCCTCGGGCGCGGCGCTATCGACGCGGCGAGTTCTCGGCCGAGGGCTGCTACGTCGACACCCACGACCACGGGGCGCTGAAGCGGGTGCTGCTCGATCCGCTCGGCCCGGGCGGCGACCGGCGCTTCCGGCACACGGTCTACGACCACGCCACGGATACGGTGCTGTCCCCACCGCTCACGACCGCTCCCGCCGACGCCGTACTGATCGTCGACGGCGTCTTCCTCCTGCGCCCGGAACTGGTCGACCGGTGGGAGCTGCGCGTCTTCGTGTCGACCGCGCTCGACCGGACCGTGGATCGTGCCGTGATCCGTGAGCGCCTGGCGTCGCCGCGCGCGGACGTCGAGCGGCGCTGGCGCGAGCGCTACCTCCCCGCCCAGCGGCTCTACTTCGCCACGGCCCGCCCCACCGAACACGCCGACGTCGTCGTGCACAACGACGACCCCGCGCAGCCGATCTGGGAGACCCGGACACGCGCGGATGGCAGGCTGGCAGCCATGGACCGGAATCGGGTGGCCGCCTGGATCGCGGCGTACGAGCAGGCGTGGCGCACACCGGGAACGGCGGCGCTCGAAACGATGTTCACGGCCGACGCGAGCTACCGGCAGGGGCCGTACCGGGATCCGGTCGTCGGCCTGCCCGCCATCACCCGCATGTGGGACAGCGAGCGCGACGGACCCGACGAGGTCTTCGAGATGACAGCGGAGATCGTCGCGGTCGACGGCGACACCGCTGTGGCACGGGTGCAGGTCCGGTACGGCGAGCCCGTCCACCAGGAGTGGCGCGACCTCTGGATCATGCGGTTCGCCGAGGACGGCCGGTGCCTGTCGTTCGAGGAGTGGCCGTACGCGCCGGAGAAGCAGGCTGCCGCCGGGTGAGAGACCGGCCGCCTATTCGGCGAATATCTCCCCCAGAATGCGTTGCGCCTCGGCTGACTCCTCCGCGTCCTCGGGGTCGTCGAAACAGCGGGAGTAGGTGGAAAGGGTCTTCCAGAGGGCCCAGCCGCGTCCGCGCGCCCACATCGCGTCGTCCACCGTCAGCCGCTTGCGAAACGCCTCCCGGCCCTCGGCGGTCAGCAACGTCCAGGCGATCGCCAGGTCGCAGGCCGGGTCACCGACGCCGCATGTCCCGAAGTCGATGACGGCCGCCAGCCGGCCGTGCGCGAGCAGCAGGTTCCCCGGGGCGATGTCGCCGTGGAACCAGCGGTCCACCCCGTCCCAGCGGGCGCCGACCGCCCGCGCCCAGATCTCGCGGACCAGCTCGCCGTCGACGTGGCCGCCCAGCGCCGCGAGCGCATGCTCGACTTTCTTGTCGTACGTGCGCAGAGTGCCGCCCCGGAACCAGTTGTGGATACCCGGCTGCGGCCCGGCGGTGGTGTCGACGCCTTGCAGGGCCGCGAGAAAGTCGGCCAGGTCGAGCGCGAATCGCACCGGGTCGGCGATACGCTCCGGCCGGGCGGTCTCGCCGTCGAGCCAGCGGTAGATCGACCACGGATACGGGTAGCCCGCACCCGGCTCGCCCTTCGCCAGCGGCGCGGGGACGGGTAGGGGCAGCCGAGCGGCGAGGGCCGGGAGCCACAGGTGTTCCTTGTCGACAGCCAGGGCGTACTCGGCAGCGCTGGGCAGGCGCACCAGCAGCTCGGGGCCGAGGTGGAAGGTCCAGTTGTCCCAGCCGCCGTTGGCGACCGGCTCGATCCGGAGGTGGGCCAGGTGCGGGAACTGGTCGGCGACCAGGCGACGCACCTGCGCCACGTCGACGGCGATGCGCCGTGGCGGCGGACCGAGATCCGGTACGTCACTCACGCCCGTTTGGTGTGCGCGACGAACGCCGCCCAGCTCGACGGCGTGAACGTCAGCGCGGGCCCCTGCCGGTCCTTGCTGTCCCGCACCCCCACCACGCCGGGCACGTTGTCCGCCACCTCGACGCAGTCGCCGCCGTTGCCGCTGCTGCGGGTGCTCTTGCGCCAGATCGCGCCGGTCAACTCCATCGCTTCGCCGCCTCCGTGATCGCCGCCAGGGTCGCCCCGTGCGGCATCCCATCAGGGTCAGGTGCGCTTGGTGTGCGCGACGAACGCCGCCCAGCTCGACGGCGTGAACGCCAACACCGGCCCCTGCCGGTCCTTGCTGTCCCGCACCCCCACCACGCCGGGCACGTTGTCCGCCACCTCGACACAGTTGCCAGAATTTCCGCTGCTGCGGGTGCTCTTACGCCAGATCGCGCCGGTCAACTCCATCGCTTCGCCGCCTCCGAGATCGCCGCCAGGGTCGCCCCGTGCGGCATCGCCTCCGCGCGGACGGACTCCCAGGTCTGCCGCAGTGAGTTCACATCCACCGTCCGCTCCACGATTGTGCCGTGCAACTGGTTATCGAGATAGCCCACGTCGTCGCCGTCGGCGGGGGTGGCGAGCACGAACGCGCCGTTGAGCCCGGGATAGGCACCGACCGTCTCCGGAACCAGGTGCAGGTGCACCCGCGGTCGGCGGCCCATCTCGACCAGATGCTCCAACTGCTCCCGCATCACCTTCGGACCGCCGACCGCACGGCTCAAAACCGAATGGTCGAGCACCGCCACGAACTGCGGAGGCGCGGGACGGTCCAGCACCGGCTGACGGGCCAGCCGCGCGGCCACCTGCTGCTCCATCGCTTCACCAACGAGTGGGCTCGCGCCCTCATGCAGCGCGCGGATGTACTCCTCGGTCTGCAACAACCCGGGAACAACCAGCGGCTCGAAGCTGCGCAGTGAGGCAGCCTCCTGCTCGATGCTCACCCACTCGCGGAACCACGGCATCAGCGCCTCCTGCATCAGCGCGTCACGGATCCGCACCAGCAGGCCGCCGCCGTTCAGCACCTCGTCGCAGCGCTCGGTGAACTCGGCGCGCGGCGCGCGACGGCACTGCTCCACGGCCGCCACCAACGAGGCCGAATAGCTCACCCGCTCGCCCAACGCCTCCTGGGTCAGCCCGGCATCGGTACGTAACCGGCGCAGCTCACCGGCGAACAGTTCCCACAACGGCACACGGATCATCTGCACACCTCTGCACACGGCTGCACACGGAAAGACGGCCGGTAGGACGGCCAGGAAGGTGGGGGTGGAACGCCTTCCGACCCTAGCGGCGCGGTGACGAGACTGTCACGCAGTGGAGCCGAATTCGTCCGGTTCCCGCTACCGAGAGGAGTTGCGCCGTGCGACTGCGCTGGTTCCGCTGCCGGGGTGCGTCGGCACCGACACTGCCCCACCGGGTACGGGGCGACAACCTGCCGGAGTGGATGCGGCAGCCGACGCGTCCACTGCCGACGATGGACCCCGGCCGGGTCGGCAACCTCACCCCGGCCCAGCAGTGGCGGGCGAACGGCGGCCGCTGGTCCGCCCCGCAGCAGCGCGGAACCAACGGCGGTCACCCGGAGCAGTTCCGGGGAGACGGCCACCACGAGGAGCGCCCGTGATCAGCCACCAGCTCGGGCAGCCGCCGGACGGGCCCACGCCGGACCGTCCCCGGCCGTATCCGCTGCACGCCACCCCGCACACGCCGCTGCGTCCGATGTGGTGCTGCCGGGCCTGCGGCCGGCCGTGGCCGTGCCCGATGGCCCGGCTGCTGCTCAAGACCGAGTACGAGGACAACCAGATCGGCCTGGCCATCTACCTGTGCGGACTGTTCTACGAGGCGACGCGCGACCTCTACCGGCTGAACCCGGACGACGCGCCCGCCCCCGCCGACATGTTCGCCCGCTTCGTCGCCTGGGGCCCGCACCGACGGCCGATCATCCCCGGATGAGCCACCCCATCCGCGGACGAGACCGGCGGCTCACCGCCAGCCGACGTCGATCCGGTCGCCGCGCTCGTCGAAGAAGTGCAGCGCGTCCATCCGTACCTGCACGGCGAGCGGGTGCCCGGGCGACACCTGCGGGTACGGCGCGAGCCGTACCGCCAGTTCCGCCGGACGACGGTGATGGCGGCCCGGGTCGGGCAGCACGCTGGTGCGGTTGCCGCCGCCCCCGCCGGCCGCCGGGGCCGGGGCCGACGCCTCCGTCGCGCGGCCGGTGAGCCGCTGCATCACCTGGTTGAACCGGCGCAGGCCGCGCTGACCCGGTGCGGCCTGCTCCACCGGCGTGCCCATCTCGTCCACGACGATCGCCGTGGCGCCGATGTCGAGGAACGCGAGCGACTCGTGGCCGTGGTGCTCCAGGTAGCGGATGCGCCCGTGCAGCACGTCACCGGCGGTGTCCGGGGCGACCGGGGTGAGCGCCTCGGCGCGCATGCCGACCACGATCCGCTCACCGTGGTAGTGCGCCACCGCACGGCTGCGGATGTCGTCCCAGGGCAGGTAGAGCGACTGCTCGCCGAGGTTCAGCGCGACGTACCGGTCCAGGTGGACGTAGACCGACGCCTCCAGCAGGTTCATCCGCGGGCTGCCGAGGAACGCGGCGACGTAGAGCGTGGCCGGACGCCCGTACACCTGGGTGGGGGTGCCCACGTCCTGGAGCACGCCCTTGCGCATGATGGCGACCCGGTCGGCCATGGTCAGCGCCTCGGCCTGGTCGTGGGTCACGTAGATGGTGGTGACGCCCAGCTCGCGGGTGAGGCCGGAGATCTCCGCCCGCAGCTCGGCGCGCAGCCCGCTGTCCAGGTTCGACAGTGGCTCGTCCATCAGGAACAGGCCGGGCCGGCGCACTATCGCCCGCCCCATCGCGACCCGCTGCCGCTGACCGCCGGAGAGCTGGCTGGGCTTGCGCCCGAGCACGTCGCCGATGCCGAGCGCGCTCGCCACGTCCTGGATCCGCTCGCCGCGCGGGCCGGGCTCGACGCCGGAGAGCCGCAGCGGGAAGCCGATGTTGTCCCCGACTGTCATGTGCGGATAGAGCGCGAAGTCCTGGAAGACCATGGCGATCTTCCGGTCGCGTGGTGGCAGGTCGTTCGCCAGCTCACCGCCGAGCATGATGGCGCCGGAGGACGGGTCCTCCAGCCCGGCCACCATGCGCAGCACTGTCGATTTCCCGCATCCCGACGGGCCGAGAAGCACCATGAACTCGCCGTCGTTGACGTCCAGATTGATGGTGTCGACCGCGACTGTTCCGTCCGGGAACACCTTGGTGACATCCTTGAGCGCGACGGTCGCCACCGTCACCTCCCCAGTTCTTCGCCCCAAACCCGGGAATGACTGTGACCAGGATCATCTGATTCGCACATCGGGTAAACGTGCCATGTTCAGCTCGTGACAGTCCTATTAAGCGGTATTCGCCGGTCTCTGTAGTTAAGTGACCTGCCGGTAACCCCTTTTACGGCGATTCGCCGAGGAACACGTGGCGCACCACGCGCTCGGCGGCGTGCCCGTCGTCGAGCGCGCAGAACCGCGACCGGAACGCCGTCCGGGCCGACCCGGCCGCCTCGTCGTCGACCGCGCCGGAACGGAACACGTCGAGCAGCCCGGGGAAATCCCGCGCGACCGCGCCGGGCGGCTCGGCCAGGAGGTCGAAGTAGACGCCACGGGCGACCCGGTAGGCGTCCCAGTCCGGCGCGTAGACCACGATCGGCCGGTCCAGCACGGCGTAGTCGAACATTGCCGAGGAATAGTCGGTGACCAACACGTCCGCCGCCAGGTAGAGGTCCTCCACCCGGTCGTACGCGCTCACGTCCAGCACGCCGTCCGAGGCCGGCCCCCGGGGATGCCGCTCCCGGTCGTGGAAGTAGTGGCTGCGCATCAGCAGCCGGCCCCGCGGCCCGAGGACGTCGAGCATCCGATCCGGGTCGAACGGTGGCCGCCACCCGGGCAGATGCTCCCGGTGCGTCGGCGCGTAGAGCACCACGTACTCGTCGGGTGCGATGCCCAGCGCGGCGCGGACCTGGCCGCGGTCCTCGGCGGTGGCCAGCGCCAGCCGGTCGTTGCGCGGGTAGCCGACCTCCAGCGTGGTGTAGTCCGCCGGGTACGCCCGCTCCCACATCTGCGTCGAGAAGCTGTTCGAGGTGATGCTGTAGTCCCAGCGGTCCACCCGGCGCAGCAGGCCGGCGAAGTTCATCCCCACCGCGCCCACCGGGTAGCGCTGCTGGTCCAGGCCCATCACCTTCACCGGCGTGCCGTGGTGGGTCTGCACGTGCACCGAGCCGGGCCGCTTGCGCACGAAGTCCGGGAAGTTGACGTTGTTGACCAGCCAGCGGGCGCGGGCCAGCACGCGGTGGTACTCACGGCTGCCGGCCACCACGTACTCGACACCCGGCGGCAACGCGGCCACCCGGTCGCGCCTGACGATCCACACGCCGCGCACCTGCGGCGCGAGCCGGCGGGCCGCCTCGTAGATCGCCGCCGGGTTGCACGAGTAACCCCGGTACCAGTAGGCCGCGTACACGGCGAGCGTCGGGTCGATCGGCCGGTGCAGCTCGGCCCGGTAGTACTCGCCCAGCGCCAGGTCACGGGCCCGCCGGGCGGTACGCCGTACCACCGGCGTCACCCGTCGCCGGGCCCGCCGCGCGGTCCGCCGGGCCGTCTCGCCCGCCTGGTGCGCCTCGCGCAACGCGCTGAACGTCCGCCAGCGCCCGGCCGCCACCAGCCGGTGCTTGAGCCCTTCCGGGCCGGGCGGGACCGGGTAGCCCTCGGGTGGCAGGAACCGCACGTAGTCGGCGTGCATCTGGGCGAAGAACGGCGCCCGCAGCTCGGGCGCGATCCGGTCGCCGTTGCCGAGCACCGTGAGGTAGTGCCAGATCATCCGCTCGAAGACCGCCGGCCGCAGCCCGGTCACCCTCCAGCGGTCCATCAGCCCGAACACCCGGTGCCACTGCGCGAAGACCTCGAAGTGCCGGTCCCCCCGGGTCTTCGTGATCGCGCCGGTGCGGCGCTGCCGGTAGTTCAGGCAGATCCGGTCGAGTACGCCGATCCGCCCGGCCGCCATCAGCGCCGGATAGCTGAACGAGACGTCCTCGTACCAGCCCGGTTCGAAGCGCAGCCCGCGTTCGAGCAGGAACTCCCGGCGCACCACCCGGTTCCACGCGGTGTGCAGCAGCTTCAGCGTCTCCGGCCGGTCCCGCAGCGGGAACGTCGTCGCGCCCGGCGGCTCGGGGAACACGTCGCGCATCGCGCTGCGGGTGCCGATGTTGTTCCAGTGCGCCCGGACGTGGTCGACGATCAGCACGTCCGGCGCGGTGTCGCGGAGCCGGTCCGCGACGTGCGGCAGGCAGCCGGGCACCAGCCAGTCGTCCCCGTCGACGAACCACACGTACTCGCCGACGGCCCGGTCCAGCCCGATGTTGCGGGCCGGACCGAGCCCGACGTTCTCGGCGAGGCGCACCGGGTGGACCCGGGGGTCGCGGAGCGCGTACTCGGCCAGGATCTCGCCGCTGTCGTCCGGAGAGGCGTCGTCGACCCCGATCACCTCGATGTCGCCGAACGGCTGGCCGAGGATCGAGTCGAGACATTCCCGCAGGTAGCCCTGCACCTTGAAGGCCGGAACGACGAAGCTGATCAAGGTCACCCCGGCCCGCCCTCCGTCAGCCCGGCGAGCGCACACCCCCACGGGCGCGGGCCGGCAGGACCACCCAGGCGAGGACCACGCTCGCGACAAAAACCACGAGAAGGTACGCACCGAGTGTAGCCAGAGCGATACTCGCATATCCGGCGATCAGCCCGATTGCCAGCAGCAGCGAACGCCCCGGCCAGCCCAGCGTGGCGGTGTGCAGCGGCGGCGCCGACTGCCGCTTCTCCAGCCGGGCGGTCAGGTCGTAGTGCAGCAGCGTGAGCACCAGGACGTACCCGAAGATCAACCAGGCCGGCGCCCGGCCCGCCACCCCGACCGCGATGGCGAACAGGTACTCGGCGGCCCGCAACGCGGCCGGCACCAGCCAGTCCAGCGACCCGTCGTGCGGCGCCCGCGAGCCCTGCGCGGCCCCCAGCAGGAGCACCAGCGCGAGCACCGGCACCCAGACCGGCAGGTCGCCGCCGCCGTGCACCGCGAGCAGCGCCCACACCAGCGTCCCCGCCGCGCCGAGCGCGCCGAGCACCGCCAGCAGCAGCGGCCGCCGCGCGGTCGGCAGCGTCCGCGCCAGCAGGCCGTCGTCGCGGTGCAGACCCGCGTCCACAGTGGTCAGCACCGGCACCCGCATCCACCGCGCCCGCAAGGTCCGCAACCCCCCGGTGTACGCGAACGCCAGCGTCCCCCAGACCAGCACCGCGACCAGCGCCACCAGCGGCCCGAACAGCGCGGCGGCAATGGCGATCAACGCCCACCGCTCACCGATCGGGAACACCACGGTGCGCTTCAGCCAGTACGACACCGAGCCGGTGTCCGCCTGCACCCGCGTCGACGCGGCGTTCAGCTTCCCGCCGATGCCGCCCGCGTCGGCGCTCACCACCTTCGGCCGCCGGGCCGCCTCGTCGTGCAGCGCGCCGTACCACGTGTCGGTCATGTGCCGCACCGTCTGCAACGTCATCGCGGCCAGCGCCAGCGCCCAGCCGTACCGGAACCCGGCGTGCGTGGCACCGAAGCCGAGACCGGCGTAGACCACGTACTCCTTGAACCGGTCGGCCATCGTGTCCAGCCAGCCGCCCCAGGCGCTGAAGTGCCGGGTGTAGCGGGCGAGCTGCCCGTCCACGCAGTCCAGCACGAAACCCAGGTAGAGCAGGACCGCGCCGGCCACCAGCGCGGGCCGTCCACCCGTGTCGAACAGCACCGCCGCGGCCACCGCGAACGCCACCGAGACCATGGTGACCCCGGTCGGGCCGATCCCGATCCGGGCCGCCGCCTTCGTGACGTATGGGGACCAGGTGCTGACGAAGAACGTGGTGAAGAAGTCGTCCCGCTCCTTCACCGACAGCTTCAGCTCGGCCCGGTCCTCGTCGACGGCGGCCACCGCCGCCTCGGCCGCCTCCCGCTGCGCCTCGTCGCCGACCCGGTGCGCCACGAGCAGACGTACCCGATGGGCGAAGATCAGCGTGCCGCGGGCGGCGAGGTCGGCCACGAGCCGGTCCACCGCGCCCAGCGGCCCGCCGCCTGCGGCGCGGCGGGCGGCGTCGGCGAGCGCGGGCAGGTCGGCCGCGCCCACCCGCAGCGCGCCGCCGAACACGCCGCTCGGGTCGGCGGCGCCGACCTCGACCACCTGGCCGCGCTCCTCACGCACGGTGGCCTGCCCGGGGGCGGGCGGATCGGTGAGCACCAGCGCCACCGTCGGCCCCACCGGGCTGGTCGCGAGATGCTTGAGTACGGCCGTGTGCGCCACCAGATCGGCGCCGCTCACCAGCACCGGGCCGGTCACGGCGGCCACCAGGTCGGCCAGTTCGGTCAGGTCGGCGGCGATACGCACGTCGTCCGCCCCGGCCCGGCGCCACTGCGCGGCCAGGCGCTCGGTGAGTGGTTCCCCGGCAGGTCGGCCGGGTTCGGTGAGCCGGCCCGCCGCCGGGTCGGCGGCGAGCACGATCGCGAGCGTCACCGCTTCGCCGCGTCGGCGTAGGCGGCCAGCGCCTCGTCGATCGTCCCGTCGACGATCAGCCGTCCGGCGTCGAGGTAGAGCCCCCGACGGCAGAACCGGGTGAGGTCCTTGTCGTTGTGTGACACCAGCACCAGCGTGCGCCCTTCCGCGAGAAGTCGCTCGATGGTCGCATAGCACTTCGCGCGGAACTCCGCGTCCCCGACCGCCGTCACCTCGTCCACAAGCAGTACGGGGTGCGGCAGGTGCGCGATCACCGCGAAGCCCAGCCGCACCTTCATCCCCGACGAGTAGTGCCGCACCGACGTGTCGATGGCGCGTTCCACCTGCTCACCGGCGAACGAGACGATCTCGTCGAAGTGCTCCCGCAGGTACGCCGACGACAGCCCGTGCAGCCCGCCCACCAGGTACAGGTTCTCCCGGCCGGTCAGGTCGCCGGAGAACCCGGCGGACAGTTCGAGCAGCGGGGCCACCCGGCCGTGCACCCGGATCGAGCCCTCGTCCGGGATGAGCACACCGGCGATCAGCCGCAGCAGCGTGCTCTTGCCGGTGCCGTTACGGCCCACCACGCCCACCGTCTCGCCCGGCTCGATCCGGAACGACAGGTCGCGCAACGGCCAGAACCGGCCCGCGTCCGGGTCGCGGGCGCCCCGGTGCACGATCAGCTCCCGCAGCCGCAACTGGCGGCGCCGGTTGCGGACGAACCGGATGCCGAGCCCGTCCGCCTCGATGATCGGCGCCATTCAGAGTTCCTTCAGCACTGCCGGTTCGAGGCGGTGGAACGCCCACCAGCCCAGCGCCAGCACCAGCACGCTGCCGGACACCGTGATCGTGAGCAGCCGGGCGTCGGGGAACTCGTCCGGATACCAGACCGCGTGGTGCAGCTGGAAGATCCCGACCAGCGGGTTCAGCTCGTACCCGATCTTGAGCCAGCCCGGCATGCCCGACTCCCGCACCAGGTCGAGCGGGTAGATGATCGGGGTCGCGTAGAACAGCAGCCGGATGATCAGCCGCATGGTGCGCTCGATGTCGCGCATCAGCACGTTGCCCGCCGACAGCAGCAGCGCCAGGCCCACCAGCAGCACGAACTGCACCGCCACCGCGAGCGGCAGCGCCAGCAGGCTCCAGCCGGGGCGGATCTTCCCCTGGCTCGCGTAGATCGCCGCGACGGCGACCAGGATCGGCAGCCCGGCCAGGTACTCGGCGAAGCGCCCGGTGACCCGCCCGATGGGGAAGATCGGCCGGGGCAGGTTCATCGTGGTGATCAGCCGGGACTGCCCGGTGAGGGCGTTCGCCGCCTCGGTCAGCGCCGAACTCGCCCACATCCAGGCGAAGATCCCGGTGATCAGGAACAGCGGGTACGACCCGGCCGCCTCGCCCAGGTGCCGCCGGGTCGCGCCGGAGTAGAGCACGCCGAAGACGAACCAGTAGATCAGGCCCATGCCGAGCGGCTCGATCAGCGACCAGAAGTAGCCCAGCACCGACTGCTGGTACTTCACCGCGAGATCCCGGCGGACCAGGATGCGCAGCGAGGTGCGGGCGGACCAGAGCGCCGCGACGCCTGACGTCACCGCATGATGGTCGCTTTGTCAGTAGCGCTCCAGGGACGGGTGTGGGCCGGGATCACCCCAACGAGGTCAGCACTCGATCACGTTGACGGCGAGCCCGCCCCGCGCGGTCTCCTTGTACTTGACCTTCATGTCCGCGCCGGTCTCCCGCATGGTCTTGATGACCTTG
>NZ_JBAKHP010000053.1:0-18392 GCF_036902745.1 Micromonospora sp. CPCC 205554
TACGATCCGACTTCCGCGAGCCGCGAGCCGTGGGCCGCGAGCCGCGAGCCGCGGGCCGTGAGCCGCGAGCCGTGGGCCGCGAGCGGGTCAGGCGGCGGGGGCGGCGCCGGCGGGCGGTGCCTCGGCGGCGGCGCGGGCGTAGCGCAGCATCAGCACCCCGTCGGCGGCGGCCAGCACGTGACGCAGCGGCAGGTGGCGCGGGGCGCTGGTGTCCCCGGCGGTGATCCGGCCGGGACCGGCGCCGGCGAGCAGCGGCGCCACGGTCAGGCACAGCTCGTCGACCAGGTCGGCGGCGGTGAGTGCGCCGAACAGGTGCGGGCCGCCCTCGCAGAGCAACTGGCCCAGTCCGCGCCGGCGCAGCTCGGCCAGGCCGGAGACGAGGTCGACCCGTCCGCTGCCGTCGACCCGGCCAGCCCCGTCGACCCGGCCAGCCCTGTCGACCGGCCCGGTGCCGTCGCCCGGGTCCGCACCGTCGGTGCCGTCGACCGGCCCGGTGCCGTCGGTCCGGTCGGTGCCGTCGACCCGCTGGCCGCCGTGGACCCGCTGGCCGCCGTGGACCCGCTGGCCACCGTCGACCCGCTGGCCGCCGTGGGCCCGGTCGGTGCTGTCGACCGGCCCACTGCCGTCGACCCGCCCGGTGCCGTCGACCGGCCCGCTGCCGTCGACCCGGCCGGGGCCGCAGCGGACCACGTCGGCGACGTCGGTCAGCCCGGGCGGCGGTACGGCGTCGGCGTGGGTGAGCACGATCGGCCGGACGGGGGCGTCGGCGAACGCGGCTTGCGCCGGGTCGAGGTCGAGTGAACCGGAGACGACCACCAGCGTCGGGAACTCGGCCAGCCCCTGCTCGCGGCGCCAGGCCCGGCGGTCCGGGCTCAGCCGCACCGCCCGGTAGCCCTCGTGACGCAGCGTGCCGGCGGCCACCACGAGACCGTCGCAGAGCATCCGCAGCAGCCCGAAGACCCGCTTGTCCGGCTCGCCGGACAGCCCGGCGGAGTAGCCGTCCAGGGTGACCGCGCCGTCGGCGCTGGCGACGAAGTTGACCCGCAGGTGCGGGCGGTCCGTCCGGCCGTAGAGCGCGGTGAGCTGCGCATCGGTTAGCGCGCCGGTGACGGGTGCGGGCCAGATCCGTTCGATCGGGGTTCCGACGGTCATTCGCCGGCCGGACCGGTGACCGGTGGGGTGGGTTCGGGGGTACGGTGCTGGCAGTCGCACCACTTCCGGCCAGGACAGTCGTCGTGCCGCCGTTCCCGGCAGGCTCGGCAGATCATGCAGGCAGCCTATGCCCAGGAAGGATGGGACGTCGTGTCGCGTCAGATCTTCCAGCTCATGGTGTCGCTGGCCGGCGTCCGGCCGCCGGTGTGGCGGCGCGTGCTGGTGCCCGGCGGCTACACGCTGGACCGGCTGCACCGGGTGATCCAGCACGCGATGGGCTGGCGCGACTGCCACCTGCACTCGTTCGACGTCGACGGCCGGCAGTACGGCGAGCCCGACCCGGACGGCGAGCTGGCGCTGCGCGACGAGCTGGACGTCCGGCTGGACGCGCTCGTCGGCAAGGGCGACCGGTTCCGCTACACCTACGACTTCGGCGACTGGTGGGAGCACGACCTGGTGGTGGAGGACTGCTGCGCCGCCGACCCGGACGAGCGCTACCCGCTCTGCCTGGACGGGGAACGGGCCTGTCCGCCGGAGGACGTGGGCGGTCCGGCCGGGTACGCGGTCCTGCTGGCCGCGCTCGCCGACCCCGAGCATCCGGAGCACCCGACCATGCGGGAGTGGGCCGGGCCGGCGTTCGATCCGGCCGTGTTCGACCCGGACCGCGCCACCGTCCTGCTGCGCCGCTGCTGCTGACCAACCGGCCACCGCGCCGCCGGGGGCAACCACCGCGCCGCTGACCAACCGGCCACCGCGCCGCCGGGGGCAACCACCGCGCCGCTGACCAACCGGCCACCGCGCCGCCGGGGGCAACCACCGCGCCGCTGACCAACCGGCCACCGCGCCGCCGGGGGCAACCACCGCGCCGCTGACCAACCGGCCACCGCGCCGCCGGGGGCAACCACCGCGCCGCTGACCAACCGGCCACCGCGCCGCCGGGAGCAACCACCGCGCCGCTGACCAACCGGCCGCCGCGCTGTCGAGAGCAACCACCGCGCCGCCGAAAGCGACCACCGCGCGCTGACCAACCGGCCACTGCGCCGCTGAAAGCGACCGCCGCGCACCTCGGCACCGCCGATGTGCGACGCCCTTGTGCGACGCCTTTGTGCGACGCCCGCGCCGCTGAGCCGGCGGCCCTCGAACAGGGCCCGCCCACGAGGTGCGGTAACGAAATGGGAACGCTCCCAACGGTCTATTGACACCCCTGTCACCTCCCGGCAACCTCATGGGAGCGCTCCCGAGAGTGGTGCGGATCTCCCTCCTGCCCGCTCCGGCCCGCGCGAAACGCACCCCCCACCACACAGCAGATATCGCCTCACCACCGAAAGAGGGGTCTCGGATGAGCGTCCCAATCCGTCGTCGGCGCTTCGCGGCCATCGCGCTCGCGTCCGTCGTCGTGCTCGGCACCACCGCCGCCTGCGGCGACGACTCGGACAGCGGCGACAGCGGCAGCGGCGGCGGCCCGGTCACCCTGGTCGTCGACGTCTTCGGCGACCAGGGCTTCGGCTACGAAGAGCTGTACAAGCAGTACGAAGCGGAGCACCCGAACGTCAAGATCCAGGAGCGGGGCAAGGGCCTCGGCCTCGGTGACTACAACACCCGTCTGACCCAGCAGATCACCGCGGGCTCGGGCGCCGGCGACGTGGTGGCCCTGGAAGAGGGCACGATCGTCCAGTTCTACGCCCAGGCCGACAAGTTCGTGAACCTCGCCGATCACGGCGCGAACGACCTCAAGGGCAACTTCCTGCCGTGGAAGTGGGAGCAGGGCACCACCCCCGACGGCAAGGTGCTGGGCCTCGGCACCGACGTCGGCTCGATGGCGCTGTGCTACCGCAGTGACCTGTTCAAGGCCGCCGGGCTGCCCACCGACCGCGAGCAGGTCGGCGCGCTCTGGCCGACCTGGGACGAGTTCATCGCCACCGGCCAGAAGTTCGCCGCCGCCGACAAGAAGCACAAGTTCGTCGACTCGGCGACCAACTTCTACAACGTGGTGCTGATGCAGGTCGCGGGCCAGGGCACGGGCTACACGTACTACGACAAGAGCAACAAGATGGTCATCGACCAGAACCCGGACGTGAAGACGGCGTACGACCTCACCACCAAGATGATCGCTGCCGGGCTGTCCAACAACCTCCAGTCGTTCT
Organism: Micromonospora sp. CPCC 205554; assembly: GCF_036902745.1. NCBI lineage: Bacteria > Bacillati > Actinomycetota > Actinomycetes > Micromonosporales > Micromonosporaceae > Micromonospora > Micromonospora sp. CPCC 205554. The sequence goes on from NZ_JBAKHP010000053.1 coordinate 3,297, forward strand.
CCAACGAGTGGAACGCCGGCTTCAAGAACGGCACCTTCGCCACCATCGCCTGCCCTGCCTGGATGACCGGTGTCATCAAGGGCCAGGCCGGTGACGCGGCGGCCGGCAAGTGGGACATCGCCAAGGCGCCGGGCGCCGGTGGCAACTGGGGCGGCTCCTTCCTCGGCGTGCCGAAGTCGAGCAAGCACCAGAAGGAGGCCGCGGAGCTGGCCAAGTTCCTGACCAGCGCCAAGGGCCAGATCGGCGCGTACAAGGCGGTCGGCAACCTGCCCTCGAACCCGCAGGCGCTCACCGACCCGGCCGTGGCCGACTCGACCAACGACTACTTCAGCAAGGCCCCGGTCGGCAAGATCTTCGCCGCCGGCGCCACCGAGCTGAAGCCGGTCTACCTCGGCCCGAAGAACAACGCGGTCCGCACCGCGGTGGAGAACAGCCTGCGCGCCGTGGAGCAGGGCAAGTCGGCCGGCGAGCAGTGGCAGACGGCCCTCAAGAACGGTGCGGCCGCCGGTAAGTGACCGGTTGAGCCGCCCGCGGGTGGCGTCGGCAGCCCGGCTGCCGGCGCCACCCGCGGTGCCCGCAGAGTCCGGCGTCGCCCGTGTGGCGGGTGACGCCGGCTGAGGAGAAGGACTCCCCATGAGCCTCGACCTGCACGCCGCGGCGCCGCCCGATCCCGGCCCGCCGCGCGCCGCCCGTCACTCGCGCCGCCGTGCCGCCTCGCTGACGCGCCTGGACCTGAAGTACTCGCCGTACCTGTACGTCCTGCCGTTCTTCGTGATCTTCGCCGTGTTCGGCGTGTACCCGATCGCGTACACGGTCTGGATCGCGCTGACCGACCGGTCGCCGCTGAACTCGACGATCTCCTTCGTCGGGATGGACAACTTCGTCGAACTGATCACCGAGGACCCGCAGTTCTGGAACGCGGTGGTCAACACGTTCGGCATGTTCCTGCTCTCCACAGTGCCCCAGTTGCTGCTGGCGCTGATGCTCGCCAACGCGCTGAACCGGAAGCTGCGCGCGCAGACGTTCTTCCGGATGGCCATCGCGATGCCGATCATCACCTCGACCGCAGTGGTCGCGCTGATCTTCTCGATGATCTACGCCAAGGACTTCGGACTGGTCAACTGGCTGCTCGACAGCGTCGGCCTGGACCCGATCGACTGGCGGGCGAACCGCTTCGCGTCCTGGTTCGCCATCTCCACCATGGTCGACTGGCGCTGGGTCGGCTACAACGCGCTTATCTACCTGGCCGCCATGCAGTCGATCAGCAAGGACATGTACGAGGCCGCGGCGCTGGACGGCGCCTCCCGGCGGCGCCAGTTCTGGTCCATCACGGTCCCGCAGCTGCGCCCCACGATCATCTTCACGCTGATCATCTCCACCATCGGCGGCCTCCAGCTGTTCACCGAGCCCCTGCTGTTCACCAGCGGCTCGGGCGGCCTCTCCGGTGGTTCGGAGGGTCAGTTCCAGACCATCACGATGTACCTGCTCGACGTGATGAACCAGCGCTTCCGGTGGGGCTACGCCGGAGCGGTCGCGCTCGTGCTCTTCGTGCTCATCGCGTTGATGTCGGCGATCAACTACCTGCTCGCCCGCCGCATCAGCTCCGACAAGTGAGGTGACGAGATGACGACCACCGCCGTCCGCCCGCCCACCCGGCAGAGCCCGCCGGTGAAGACCGCCCACCGGGCCGAGCGGCTCTGGAAGGCCAGCCCGCTCACCATGATCGGTCTGATCTTCGGCGTGCTGCTGTCCCTGTTCCCGTTCTACTGGATGATCGTGATCGCCAGCCGGACGAACGACGCGGCCAACTCCTGGCCGCCGCCGTTCCTGCCCGGCGGCAAGCTCGGCGAGAACATCGAGCGGGTGCTCGCCAACAGCGACGCCAACATCGTCAAGGGCCTGATGAACTCGTTCCTGGTCTCCGGGACGATCACCGTCGCGACGGTGTTCTTCGGCTCGCTGGCCGGCTTCGCGTTCGCCAAGCTCCGCTTCCGGGGCAAGAACGCGCTGCTGCTGATCATCCTCACCTCGATGATGGTGCCGATCCAGCTCGGCGTGCTGCCGCTGTACATCCTGATGGCCAAGCTCGACTGGCTGAACACCATGCCGTCGGTGACCGTTCCGTTCCTGATCGGCGGCTTCGGCATCTTCATGATGCGCCAGTACGCCGAGCAGGCGGTACCGAACGAGTTGATCGAGGCCGCCCGGGTGGACGGCTGCTCCACCTGGCGGGTGTACTGGCACGTGGTGGCGCCCGCGCTGCGTCCGGCCGCCGCGGTGCTGGGCCTGCTGACCTTCATGGAGCAGTGGAACCAGTTCTTCTGGCCGTTCGTGGTGCTGGCGGACCCGTCCAACCCGACCGTCCAGATCTCGCTGCGCAGCCTCAACACCGCCTACTTCGCCGACAACTCGCAGATCTTCGCCGGTACGTTGATCGCGACCCTGCCCCTGTTCGTCGTGTTCGTTCTGTTCGGCCGCCAGATCATCGGCGGCATCATGGAAGGCGCCGTCAAGTCGTGAGCAACCCAGCAAGCCCGCCCGCCGTCGGCGTCCTCGACGCCGGTCCGGCCCTCACCTTCCCGCCCGACTTCCTCTGGGGCGCGGCCACCGCCGCGTACCAGATCGAGGGCGCGGCGACGGAGGGCGGCCGTGCCCCGTCGATCTGGGACACCTTCAGCCACACCGAGGGCCGGACGGTGGCCGGGCACACCGGCGACGTGGCGTGCGACCACTACCACCGGATGCCGGACGACGTGCGGCTGATGGCCGACCTGGGCCTGCGGTCGTACCGCTTCTCGGTGAGCTGGCCGCGGGTGCAGCCGGGCGGCAGCGGCGGGATCAACCAGGAGGGCATGGACTTCTACCGCCGGCTGATCGACGAGCTGCTCGGCCACGGCATCGAGCCCTGGCTGACGCTCTACCACTGGGACCTGCCGCAGCCGCTGGAGGACGCGGGCGGCTGGCCTGCCCGCGACACCGCCGGCCGCTTCGCCGAGTACGCCCACCTGGTCGCCGAGGCGCTCGGTGACCGGGTGAAGTACTTCACCACGCTGAACGAGCCGTGGTGCTCGGCGTTCCTCGGCTACGGCTCCGGCGTGCACGCGCCGGGCCGCTCCGACGGCGCGGACGCGGTCCGGGCCGGGCACCACCTGATGCTCGGTCACGGCCTGGCCGTGCAGGCGGTCCGGGCGGCCCGCCCGGAGGCGCAGCTCGGCATCACCGTCAACCTGTACCCGGTGACCCCGGCCACCGGGTCGGCGGCGGACGCCGACGCGGCCCGCCGGATCGACGCGCTGGCGAACCGGTTCTTCCTCGACCCGGTGCTGCGCGGCGCATACCCGGCGGATCTCGTCGCGGACCTGCGTCAGGTCACCGACATGGGGCACGTGCGCGACGGTGACCTGGCGACCATCTCCACGCCGCTGGACATGGTCGGGGTCAACTACTACAGCCGGCACGTGGTGGCCGCGCCGGTCGAGGGCGCGGAGCCGGAGCCCTACTGGCGGGCGCCGTCCTGCTGGCCGGGCAGCGAGGACGTCCGGTTCGTCACCCGGGGTGTCCCGGTGACGGACATGGACTGGGAGATCGACGCCCCGGGCCTGGTGGAGACGCTGGAGCGGGTCCACCGGGAGTACACCGACCTGCCGCTCTACGTCACCGAGAACGGCTCGGCGTTCGTCGACGAACTCGTCGACGGCCGGGTGGACGACCCGGACCGGCTGGCCTACTTCGCCGCGCACCTGCGCGCGGCGCACGCGGCGATCGAGGCCGGTGTGCCGCTGAAGGGCTACTTCGCCTGGTCGCTGATGGACAACTTCGAGTGGGCCTGGGGCTACACGAAGCGGTTCGGCATGGTCTATGTCGACTACGACAGCCAGGCCCGGATCGCGAAGTCCAGCGCCAGGTGGTACGCCGACGTGATCCGACGCAACGGACTGCCCGCACAATAAGCTGGGCCAGCCAGTAACGGGCGGCCCGGCGCCGACGCCTCAATCGGTGCCGGGTCCGCCCGACCGTCGGAGGAGCAACAGACGATGACAACCCAGCGCACCCGCTCGCTCGGGCGTCCGACCCTCGACGCGGTCGCGGCCCGCGCCGGCGTCGGGCGCGGCACGGTCTCCCGCGTGGTCAACGGCTCGCCGCAGGTCAGCCCGGAGGCCCGGGCCGCCGTCCAGCAGGCCATCGCCGAACTGGGGTACGTGCCGAACCGCGCCGCCCGTGCGCTGGTCACCCAGCGGACCGACTCGGTGGCACTGGTCGTCTCCGAGTCGGGGGAGCGGGTCTTCACCGAGCCGTTCTTCGCGGCCATCGTCCGGGGCGTCAGCTCCGGGCTGGTGGAGACGCCCATGCAGCTCTGGCTGGCCATGGTGCAGTCGCCGATCGAGCGGGAACGGGTCGAGCACCACCTCACCAACCAGCACGTGGACGGCGTACTCCTGCTGTCGCTGCACGACGCCGACCCGTTGCCCACGCTGCTGGAGGAGCGCGGCCTGCCGACCGTGCTCGGCGGCCGTCCGGCGCGGATGCTGCACCCGAACGCGCAGCCGGCGTGGTTCGTCGACATGGACAACGTCGGCGGCGCGCGGCAGGCGGTGGAGCACCTGTTCCGCCAGGGCCGACGGCGGGTAGCGACCATCGCCGGCCCGCAGGACATGGGTGCCGGCCTGGCCCGGCTCTCCGGCTACCAGGAGGCCGTGCGCGCGTCCGGCGGCCGGGTCGATCCGGGCCTGATCGCGTACGGGGACTTCAGCGAGGGCAGCGGCACCGCCGCCATGCGCCGGCTGCTCGACGTGTGCCCGGAACTGGACGCCGTGTTCGTGGCCTCCGACCTGATGGCCTTCGGCGCGCTGCGCGCGTTGCGCGAGGCCGGCCGCCGGGTGCCCGAGGACGTGGCGGTGATCGGCTTCGACGACGCCCCGATCGCGCGTCAGGCCGAGCCGCCGCTGACCACGGTGTTCCAGCCGGTGGAGGAGATGGGCCGGCAGATGGCCCGGCTGCTGGTGTCCCGCATCCGGGGCGAGGAGGTCCCCTCCCCGCACGTGCTGCTGGACACCGAGCTGATCCACCGGGCTTCCGCCTGACCAACCCCCGGCGGGGAGCCGGTCAGGAGTGGCGGCGCAGCTCCCGGCGGGCCAGCGAGGCGCGGTGGACCTCGTCCGGGCCGTCGGCCAGGCGCAGCGTGCGGGCCGCCGCCCACAGCTCGGCCAGCGGGGTGTCCTGGCTGACCCCGGCCCCGCCGTACGCCTGGATGGCCTTGTCGATCACCCACTCGGCCATCAGCGGCGTTGCGATCTTGATGGCCTGGATCTCGGTGTGCGCGCCCTTGTTGCCGACGGTGTCCATCAGCCACGCGGTCTTGAGCACGAGCAGGCGGGCCTGCTCGATCCGGACCCGCGACTCGGCGATCCACTCGCGTACCACGCCCTGCTCGGCGAGCGGGCGGCCGAACGCGACCCGGTCGAGCACGCGCCGGCAGAGCAGCTCCAGGGCCCGCTCGGCCATGCCGACCAGGCGCATGCAGTGGTGGATCCGGCCGGGGCCGAGCCGGGCCTGGGCGATGGCGAACCCGCTGCCCTCCTCGCCGACGAGGTTGTCCACCGGCACCCGGACGTCGGTGAAGTCGATCTCGGCGTGCCCGCCGTGCGGGGCGTCGCTGTAGCCGAAGACCCGCATCCCGCGGCGTACCGTCACGCCGGGGGTGTCCCGCGGGACCAGGATCATGCTCTGCTGGCGGTGCCGGTCGGCGTCCGGGTCGGTCTTGCCCATCATGATGAAGATCTCGCAGCGCGGGTCCATCGCCCCGGACGACCACCACTTGCGGCCGTTGATCACGTAGTGGTCGCCGTCGCGGACGATCCGGGTGGCGATGTTCGTCGCGTCGGAGGACGCCACCTCCGGCTCGGTCATGCAGAACGCGGAGCGGATCTCACCGGCGAGCAGCGGCATGAGCCACTGCTTCCGCTGCTCCTCCGAGCCGAACTCGGCCAGCAGCTCCATGTTGCCGGTGTCCGGCGCGGCGCAGTTGAGCGCCTCCGGCGCCAGGTGCGGGCTGCGGCCGGTCAGCTCGGCCAGCGGCGCGTACTGGAGGTTGGTCAGCCCGGCGCCGTAGCGGTCGTCGGGCAGGAACAGGTTCCACAGCCCGCGCTCCCGCGCCTGCGCCTTCAGCTCCTCCATCACCGGCGGGCGGGCCCACGGGTCGCCCGCGGCGAGCACCTGCTCGTGGTGCACCGGCTCGGCCGGGTACACGCACTCGGTGAGGAACGCCTCCAGCCGCTGCCGCAGCTCGACCGTCCGGTCGTCGTACGCGAACTCCATCTAGCTCTCCCTCACCGCGCGCAGCCCGTGTGCCACGAGCGGCGCCACCATGTCGCCGATCCGGTCGAAACCCTCGCCCAGCGTCTGCCCGAGCGTGTGCCGGTAGTGGATGCCCTCGCAGATCACCGCGAGCTTGAAACAGCCGAGCGCCACGTGCCAGTGCAGCGGGCCGACGTCGACGTCGCTGCGCCCGGCGTACCGCTCGATCAGCTCGGCGCCGGCGGGGAAACCGGCGCGCGGGCCGATGCCGTCGGCCACCGGGTTGCCCTCGCCGTGGTCGCTGCCACCGAGCACGTCCCAGTACGTCAGCAGCAGCCCGAGGTCGGCCAGCGGGTCACCGAGCGTGGCCATCTCCCAGTCGAGCACGGCCCGCACCGCCACCGGGTCGACGGTGGCGAGCAGGTTGTCCAGCCGGTAGTCGCCGTGCACGATCCGGCCCGCGTTCGCACCCTCGGGCACGCTGGCGGCCAGCGCGTCGCGCAGCTCGTCGATGCCGGGCAGCGGACGGCTGCGGGACCGGTCGAGCTGGCCGCCCCAGCGGCGTACCTGCCGGGCCAGGTAGCCCTCCGGGCGGCCGAAGTCGGCCAGCCCCACCTCGGCCGGCTCGACCCGGTGCAGCGTGGCGAGCGTGTCCATCATCGCCATGGCGAGGTCGCGCCGTTGCGTGGCGGTGAGCACGTCGGTCTGCTCACGCCGCCGGTAGACCTCGCCGTCGACCTTCGCCATCAGGTAGAACGGCGCGCCGATGACGCTCTCGTCGGCGCAGAGCAGCAGCGCCTCCGGCACCGGTACGCCGGTCGGCGCGAGCGCCGAGATCACCCGGTGCTCGCGGGCCATGTCGTGCGCGGTGGCCAGCACGTGCCCGAGCGGTGGCCGGCGCAGCACCACCTCGCGGTCACCGGCGCGCAGCAGGTAGGTGAGGTTGGACTTGCCGCCGGCGATCAGCCGCGCCGACAGCGGCCCGCTCAGGTCCGGCCGGTGGACGGCCAGGTGGGCGGCGAGCCGGTCGAGGTCGAGCCCGCGCGGGGCCGGACCGGTCGAGGGCGCGGCGACATCGGCGGCCGGATCGGTCATCCGATTAGTTGATGGCAGCTCAGCTTTGTTGTCAAGGTCGGGTTTTCCCGGCGGGACATGCCCTTGCAACAGGGGCGAAATGGTCAACCGGCAGGCTGGGCCCCAGCCTGCCGGCCGCTCGGCCGGCCCGCCGAGCGGAGGGGATCAGACATGCTGCTGAGAGTTCGGGTGACCCTGCCGGACCGTCCGGGCACGCTCGGCCAGGTGGCCCGGACACTCGGCGTCTCCGGCGCGGACATCGTGCAGGTGGTGGTGCTGGAACGGCTCGGCGGCCGGGCGGTGGACGACTTCACCGTGGTCTGGCCGGGTGCGGCGCGGGTGGAGCGGATGCTCGCCGGTCTCGCCGCGATCCCCGGCGTCCGGGTGGACGGCGTGTGGCGGGCGATCGGCGCGCCCACCACCACCGGCCAGGACGCCGAACTGCTCGCCCAGGTGGCGGCGAACCCGGTCGACGGGGTGGCCACGCTCGTCGACGCGGTGCCCGGGCTGCTCGCCGCGGACTGGGCGGTGGCCGCCGTCGTACCGCTGGACTGGGCCTCGCGCAGCGGCGAGGCGGGTGTCGCCGCGATCGGGCACGCGAGCTGGCGGGCGCCGTCGCCGCCGCGCCTGCCGGAGGTCACCCCGCTGCGGGCGCGCTCGATGACCAGCCCGGACGGGCACCACTACGCGGTGGCGCCGTTCGGCCGGGCCGGGCTGGTGCTCGTGGTCGCCCGCGACCACAGCGAGCCGCTCGCCGCCGCCGGATTCCACTCCACCGAGGTGGACCGGCTCGCCCAGCTCGTCCGCGCCAGCGCGGTGATCCTCGGCGACCGGCTGGACCTGGTCGGAGCGCCGTCAGTGACCACCGTCACCTGACCGGACGGCCCGCGTCACCCCGGGGCAACGGGCCCGCAACAGGCGGACGGCATGGTCGGTGCCGAGGAAGGGAGACAACCATGGCGCTGTGGCGGATCCGAGCCACCGTGGACGACCGGCCGGGCTACCTGTCGGTGCTCACGGCGAGCCTCGCGTTGCGCGGGGTCAACATCCTCAGCGTGCAGGTGCACACCACCGAGGCCGGCGCGGTCGACGACTTCCTGGTCGACGCGCCGGAGCAGGTGACCGAGGCGGAGCTGCGGGCCGCCGTGGAGCGGGGCCGGGGCCGGGACTGCTGGGTCGCGCGCAGCGGGGCTCGTGGGCTGGCCGACGAGCCGACCCGGCTGCTCGGGCTCGCCGGGCGGCTGGTCCGCGACCCGGAGGCGACCGGCGAGGTGCTGCGTACGCTGCTCGGCGCCGACACGGTGACCTGGCGTCCGACGTCCGCCACCGCGCCGGGCGGGGTGGGCGGCACCACGATGGTGCTCGCCGATCCGGCCGGCGGCGCGCACGAACTGCGCCGCCGGGAGCCGAGTTTCACCCCGGCCGAGTACGCCCGCGCGCAGGCGCTGGTCGAGCTGGCCGCGACGCTGGCCCGGCGGGACGCCGACCGGATCACGCTGGTGCTGCCGGACGGCGGTGAGGTGTCGGTGCGGGCCGCGACCGCCGAGGACGTCCCCGGCGTACGCGACCTGCACGCCGCCTGCTCGGCGCGCAGCCGGCAGCGGCGCTACCTGAGCGGGGCGGCGGACCCGTCGCCGGCCCGGCTGCGCCGGCTGCTGGAGCCGGCGCGGGGCGTGACACTGCTCGCCACGGCGGGCTCCGGCGGGGCGGCGGAGCCGGTCGTGGCGATGGCGAACCTGCTCGGCGAGGGCGACGAGGCCGAGGCGGCGCTGCTGGTCCGCGACGACTGGCAGCGGCGCGGCCTCGGTTCGGCGCTGCTGCGCCGCCTGGTCGGGCACGCCGACCGGGCCGGGTACGCCGCCGTGCTGCTGCACGTGCAGTCCGAGAACACGCCGATGCTGCGCACGCTGCGCCGGCTGGACCGGCCGGTGGCGATGGAGCGCGACGGCGGCGTGCTGACCGCGACGCTGCCGCTGGCCCCACGGCCGGTGGTCGAGCCGGCCGCGCGGGCCGGGGTGACGGTGCCCGCGCAGCGGTCGAGTTGAGCTGACGGCCGACCGGCCGGACCCCGGAGGTGCGCCGCAACGGCGCGGCACACCCGAGGGGTACGGCCCGGCGGCCGGAACCGGCGCGGTCACGCGCCACAGGGGCCGACCTCCGATACGGAGGACGGTGACACGGCGGGGCTCCCGATGCGGGGGCCCCGCCGGTCTGTGCGGATCAGGTGGCGGGGTAGCTGCTGTAGTCGGGGAAGTTGCCGTAGAGCCGGCCGTCGCCGCCCACGGTGACCGCCTGGACGAGCAGGTCGCCGCCGACGAACGCGCCCTTCCAGGACGCGCCCCGGCCGCCGAACGGCTCGTCCCGGTCGCCCCGGGACCGCGGCTTGTTGATGCCCACCTTGAACGCCTGGAGGTCCACCGCCAGCTTGCCGGCCAGCTCCTCGTCGTCGCAGGCGAGCGACGCGACGAGCGCGCCGTTGGAGGCGTTCATCTGGGCCAGCAGCTCGTCGGTGGTGTCCACCACGACGATCGTGTCCACCGGGCCGAACGGCTCGGCGTGCATGAGGCGGGACCGGCCGGGCGGGGCCAGCAGCACGGCCGGGGCGACGTACGCGGACGTGTCCTGCCCGTCCAGGAACGGCGCGCCGTCCAGCTTGCCGCGGTGCAGGGGGACGGCGCCGCCGCGTACCGCCTCGTCGACTTTGCGCCGCAGCTCGTCGGCCTTGGCGGCGCTGATCAGCGGCCCGAAGTCCAGCTCCGGCAGCGGGTCACCGGCCGACCAGTCGTCACCGACGGCGAGCGGGTGGCCGAACCGGATCGAGCGGACGACCGGCAGGTACATGTCGAGGAAGTCGTCGACCAGGTCGCGCTGGACCACGAACCGGGGGTACGCGGTGCAGCGCTGCTTGCCGTACTCGAAGCCCTTGCGCAGGTGCGCGGCCAGCGAGTCCCACTGGGAGAAGTTCCAGATGCCCCAGGCGTTGAGGCCCTCCTGCTCGATGAAGTGCCGCTTGTCGCAGTCGAGCAGCGCGGCGGCGACCTTGCCGCCGTTGGAGCGCCCGCCGACGAACGCCACCGCGCCGATCTCCGGCGCGCGGACGAGCACCTCGGACAGTTCCTCGCCGCTGCCGGACAGCAGCGTGGCGGGCAGTCCGGCGCGGCGCATCAGCGCGTGCGCGACGGTGAGGCAGACCGCGCCGCCCTGCGACGGCGTCTTGGCGATGACCGCGTTTCCGGCCAGCAACTGCACCAGCTCGGCGTGCACCAGCACGCTCATCGGGTAGTTCCAGGAGGCGATGTTGCTGACCGGGCCGGGCAGCGGCTCCCGGCCGTCGGCGAGCATCCGCTCGATCTCCCGTACGTACCAGCGCACGCCGTCCAGCGCGCGGTCCACGTCGGCGCAGGCCAGCCGCCACGGCTTGCCGATCTCCCAGACCAGCAGCAGGGCGAGCAGGTCGCGGTGCGCGGTGAGCGCGTCCAGCGCGTCGGTGACCCGGGCGACGCGTTCGGCCAGCGGGGTCTGTGCCCACTCCCGGTGCGCCGTGGCGGCGTGGGCGACTGCGGCGCGGGCCGTGTCGGCGTCGAGCCGGGCCAGGTGTACGAGGACGGTGTTGTCCACCGGGGTACGCACGGCGGTGGGCGTGCCGAGCGCGCGCCAGTCGCCCTGGACGAGGTTGTGCAGGGTGGTGGTGCCGTCGGGGCCGGTGCCGAACGCCTCGGGCGTGGCGGCCACCGCCCGGGTGAGCGTGTCGGACCAGGAGGTGCCCTCGGCGAGTCGTAGAGCCATCGCGATCTCCTCAGTGTCGTCCGGGGAGCGGCGGCGTCGATGGCACCGCAGGTGAGGCGTACTGTCGCGCGGGCCGGAGCGGCCGGGCAACCGTACGTTCGTATGCCAGGACGGCCGGACCGTCGCCGGCGCCCTCGCGGGTGTCTCCACCACCGTGGCATTGCCGCTGAGCTGGGACTTAACGCGCTAAATATCGAACCGCATCGATGATGTGATCCAGCTCCCGGTGGTTACCCGTGAGTACGCCCGGGTGTCCCGGATCAGTGCGGTCTTCCCCTGTGGTGAACGGCGCATTACATTGTCGGTTGTCCATGGGAGCGCTCCCGAACCTCTCGCGGACACCCCACCACCACCGCCACGCGGCAGCCGGAGCCCCGCGAGACCGTCCCCGCTCCGGCTGCCGCCCGGCGCCAGCCACAGGAGCTCGCCATGCCCCGTCCGATTCCGCCGCCGGGAGGCCGGTCCCGGCTCCGCCGGCTGTTCGCCGCCGGCGCCGCGCTGGCCGTCGGCCTGGCCACTGCCGTCGCCGCCGCGCCACCCGCGTCGGCCTCCGCCGCGCAGGCAGCGCCCGCGTTCAACTACGCCGAGGCGTTGCAGAAGTCGCTGTTCTTCTACGAGGCGCAGCAGTCGGGCCGCAAGCCCTCCTGGAACCGGGTCTCCTGGCGCGGCGACTCGGCGCTCACCGACGGCGCCGACGTCGGCGTCGACCTCACCGGCGGCTGGTACGACGCCGGTGACCACGTGAAGTTCGGCTTCCCGATGGCGTTCAGCGCCACCATGCTGGCGTGGGGCGCGGTCGAGTACCGCGACGGGTACGCCGCCTCCGGCCAGCTCACCCACCTGCTGAACAATCTGCGCTTCGTCAACGACTACTTCGTCAAGGCGCACCCCGCCCCGAACGTCCTCTACGGACAGGTCGGCAAGGGCGACGACGACCACAAGTGGTGGGGCCCGGCCGAGGTGATGCCGATGGCGCGGCCCGCGTACAGGATCGACGCGAGCTGTGGCGGCGCGGACCTGGCGGGGGAGACGGCGGCCGCGATGGCCGCCTCGTCGATGGTCTTCCGGCCGACCGACGCGGCCTACGCGGACAAGCTGCTCGGCCACGCCAAGCAGCTCTACACGTTCGCCGACACCGTGCGGAAGAGCTACCACGAGTGCATCACCGACGCGACGAGCTTCTACAAGTCGTGGAGCGGCTACCAGGACGAACTGGTCTGGGGCGCGATCTGGCTGTACCGGGCCACCGGCGACGCCACCTACCTGGCCAAGGCCGAGAGCGAGTACGACAAGCTCGGCACCGAGCCGCAGTCCACCACCCGCTCCTACAAGTGGACCATCGCCTGGGACAACAAGCAGTTCGGCGCGTACGTGCTGCTGGCCAACCTGACCGGCAAGCAGAAGTACGTCGACGACGCCAACCGGTGGCTGGACTACTGGACGGTGGGCGTCAACGGGCAGCGGGTGCCGTACTCGCCCGGCGGGATGGCCGTGCTCGACTCGTGGGGCGCGCTGCGGTACGCCTCCAACACCGCGTTCGCCGCGCTGGTCTACAGCGACAGGACCACCGACACCACGCGCAAGGCGCGCTACCACGACTTCGCCGTCCGGCAGATCAACTACGCGCTCGGCGACAACCCGCGCAACTCCAGCTACCAGATCGGCTACGGCGCCAACTCGCCGCGCAACCCGCACCACCGCACCGCGCACGGCTCCTGGTGGGACAGCCAGACCGTGCCCACCGAGACCCGGCACGTGCTCTACGGCGCGCTGGTCGGCGGCCCGTCCTCGGCCAACGACGCGTACACCGACAGCCGGTCGGACTACGTGATGAACGAGGTGGCCACCGACTACAACGCCGGCTTCACCTCCGCGCTGGCCCGGCTGACGAACGAGTACGGCGGCAGCCCGCTCGCCGGCTTCCCGGTCGCCGAGACGCCCGACCTGGACGAGCTGACGGTGGAGACCACAGTGATGCAGGCCGAGCCGCGCGCCACCGGGCTCAAGGCCATCGTCTACAACAAGTCGGCGTTCCCGGCCCGGGCGCTGACCACCGGTAAGTTCCGGTACTTCTTCCGGCCCGACGGCACCGGCCCGGTGACAGTCACGCCCGGCTACACCCAGGGCTGCCCGTCCCCGTCGACGGCGAAGCAGTTCTCCGGCGACATCTGGTACGTCGAGGTCGACTGCACCGGCTACACCATCGCGCCCGCCGGTCAGTCGCAGCACCGGATGGAGGTCCAGTTCAAGATCGGGGTGCCGGAGGGCGGCACCTGGGATCCGACGAACGACCCGTCGTACCAGGCCACCGCCGGGCCGAACCGGAAGGTGCCGCTCTACTCCGGCGGCGTACGCGTCTGGGGCGAGGAGCCCGGCCCGGCCACCCCGGATACCACCGCGCCCACGGTGCCCGGCACGCCCGTCGCGTCCGCCGTCACGTCGAGCGGGCTCACGCTGACCTGGGCCGCGTCCACCGACACCGGCGGCAGCGGCCTGGCCGGATACGAGATCACCCAGTCGCAGACCGGCAGCGACGCGCTGGTGCTGCGGACCGCCACCACCAACACGCTCGCGGTGACCGGGCTGCTGCCGGAGCGGACTTACCAGTTCACCGTGCGGGCGCTCGACGGCGCCGGCAACCGGTCCGCGTCGTCGGCGGCCGTCAGCGTCACCACGCCGGCCGGCCCGGCGCCGGACACCACCCCGCCGACCGCACCCGGTACGCCCACCGCCTCGGCGGTCGGCCCGACCGGCCTGACGCTGACCTGGGGCCCGTCCACCGACGCGGTGGGCGTCACCGGGTATCGCGTCTACCGGGGCGGGAACGTGCTGGTCGGCACCGCCACCGGCACCACGCTGGCGGTGACCGGGCTGACCGCCTCCACCACGTACACCTTCACGGTGGTGGCGGTGGACGCGGCCGGCAACGTCTCGCCGGCCTCGCCCGGCGTCACCGTGACCACCACGGCCCCGCCCACGGGCAGCGCCTGCGCGGTGACGTGGACGGCGAACACCTGGGACACCGGGTTCACCGCGAACGTCACAGTCGCCAACACCGGCACCACGGCGATCAACGGCTGGACGCTCGCGTTCACGTTCGGCAACAGCGGGCAGAAGGCCGGGCAGGCCTGGTCGGCGAACGTGACCCAGACCGGCACCGCGGTTACCGCGTCGAACCTGTCCTACAACGGGACGCTGGCGCCGGGGGCGTCGACGAGCTTCGGCTTCAACGGCACCCATACCGGCGCCAACCCGAGGCCCGCCGCCTTCACGCTCAACGGCTCCGCCTGCACCGTCTCCTGACCGTCGGGCGGCGTGGCGTGGCCGGTGCCGAACCGGGTGACCGGCCACGCCACGCGCGGCCAGAACCGTTCCGAAACGTTTCCGAAACACCATTGTCCCCGTCGACGCGCGATGGAAGCATCGACGGAGCTAGATACCCAACCGAGACGTCCAGTCGTCTTCGCCCCGGCGGCCTGGGTGTTGGCCAGTAAGGAGGCCAAGATGGCCATGAGCCCATCCGTTCATCGCGGCGGGAGCCGGCGACGGCGATCGCCAGCCGTCCGAGCGCTGCTCGCCGGCGCGGTCAGCGCCGTGACGGTGGCCGCCGTCGCGGTGATGATGCCGTCGGCGAACGCCGCCGCGAGCACGCTGGGCGCGGCCGCCGCGCAGTCGGGCCGGTACTTCGGCACGGCGATCGCGGCGGGCCGGCTGGGCGACTCGACGTACAGCACCATCGCCGGGCGCGAGTTCAACATGATCACGGCCGAGAACGAGATGAAGCCGGACGCGACACAGCCCCAGCGGGGCCAGTTCAACTTCTCCTCCGGTGACCAGATCTACAACTGGGCGACCCAGCGTGGCTTGAAGGTCCGCGGGCACACGCTGGCGTGGCACGCGCAGCAGCCGGGCTGGATGCAGAGCCTGAGTGGCAGCAACCTG
>NZ_JBAKHP010000054.1:0-17732 GCF_036902745.1 Micromonospora sp. CPCC 205554
AGGCGGGCGGCGCGGCGGCGAACCCGCCGGCCGGCGACGGCAAGCCCGCCGGCGACGCGGCCGGCGCGCAGGAGCGCAACCTCAAGGAAGCGGAGTCCGGTACGGGCGCGGACGGCGCCGACCCGGCGGACGCGAGCGGAACGGGGGTCCGGAAGTGACCACTCCTCGGCCGGAGACGCTGGCCAAGCTCACGCCGGTGCTCACCAAGCGCTGGCTCTCGCCGGACGCCTGGCGGCTCGGCACCTACGAGAAGCTGGACGGCTACGCCGCCCTGCGCAAGGCGCTCAAGGCGCACCCGGACGACCTGATCCAGCTGATCAAGGACTCCGGGCTGCGCGGCCGGGGCGGCGCGGGCTTCCCGACCGGTCTCAAGTGGGGATTCATCCCGCAGGGCGACGGGAAGCCGCACTACCTCGTGGTGAACGCCGACGAGGGCGAGCCGGGCACCTGCAAGGACCTGCCGCTGATGACCCACGACCCGCACTCGCTGGTCGAGGGCGTCATCATCGCCTCGTACGCGATCCGGGCCAACCGGGCGTACATCTACATCCGCGGTGAGGCGGTGCACGCCGCCCGGCGGCTGCGCAGCGCTGTCGACGAGGCGTACGCCAAGGGTTACCTCGGCCGGAACGTCCTCGGCTCGGGCTTCGACCTGGACCTGGTGGTGCACTCCGGCGCCGGGGCGTACATCTGCGGTGAGGAGACCGCGCTGCTGGACTCGCTGGAGGGCTTCCGCGGCCAGCCCCGGTTGCGCCCGCCGTTCCCGGCGACCCACGGCCTGTACGCCAGCCCGACCGTGGTCAACAACGTCGGCACCATCGCCAGCGTGCCGTACATCGTGCTCGGTGGCGCGGACTGGTGGAAGACGATGGGCACGGAGAAGTCGTCCGGCCCGATGATCTACTCGCTGTCCGGCCGGATCGCCAACCCGGGCCAGTACGAGTGCTCGATGGGCATCACGCTGCGCGAGCTGATCGAGCTGGCCGGCGGCATGAAGCCCGGGCACAACCTGAAGTTCTGGACCCCGGGTGGCTCGTCGACGCCGCTGCTGACCGCCGAGCACCTGGACGTGCCGCTGGACTTCGAGGGGGTGGCGGCGGCCGGCTCGATCCTGGGCACCACCGCCACGCAGATCTTCTCCGACCAGGACTGCCCGGTGTACGCGACCTACCGGTGGCTGGAGTTCTACCACCACGAGTCGTGCGGCAAGTGCACCCCGTGCCGGGAGGGCAACTACTGGATGGTCCGGGTCTACCGGCGCATCCTGGCCGGCCAGGGCACCCACGAGGACCTGGACACCCTGCTCGACACCTGCGACAACATCCTCGGCCGCTCGTTCTGCGGTCTGGGTGACGGCGCGACCAGCTCGGTGACCTCGTCGCTGAAGTACTTCAAGCAGGACTACCTCGACTACATCGAGGGACGTACCGCTCCGAAGCTCTCCGACAAGCAGCTGGTTGGAGCTCACTGATGACCGACGTAGCCAAGCAGACCGAGACCGTCACGCTGACCATCGACGGCGTCGAGGTCACCGCGCCCAAGGGCGCGCTGCTGATCCGCGTCGCCGAGCAGCTCGGCACCGAGATCCCGCGCTTCTGCGACCACCCGCTGCTGGCCCCGGCCGGCGCCTGCCGGCAGTGCCTGGTGGAGGTGGAGGGCCAGCGCAAGCCGGTCGCCTCCTGCACCCAGACCGTCGCCGACGGCATGGTGGTGCGGACGCAGCTCACCTCCCCGGTCGCCAAGAAGGCCCAGGAGGGGGTGATGGAGCTGCTGCTCCTCAACCACCCCCTGGACTGCCCGATGTGCGACAAGGGCGGCGAGTGCCCGCTGCAGAACCAGGCGATGTCCACCGGCCGGACGGACTCGCGGTTCCACGAGCACAAGCGGGAGTACCCGAAGCCGCTGCCGATCAGCACCCAGGTGCTGCTCGACCGCGAGCGCTGCGTGCTCTGCCAGCGGTGCACCCGGTTCTCCGAGGAGATCGCCGGGGACAAGTTCATCGACCTGATGGGACGCTCCTCGCACGAGGAGATCAACATCTACCGGGACGACGCGTACGGGGAGGAGGGCGACGAGGGGGATGTCCCGTTCAACTCGTACTTCTCCGGCAACGCCGTGCAGATCTGCCCGGTGGGCGCGCTGACCGGCACCCAGTACCGGTTCCGGGCCCGCCCGTTCGACCTGGTCTCCACGCCCAGCGTCTGCGAGCACTGCTCGGCCGGCTGCGCCCAGCGCACCGACTGGCGGCGCGGCAAGGTGCTGCGCCGGCTGGCCGGCGACGACCCGGCGGTGAACGAGGAGTGGAACTGCGACAAGGGCCGCTGGGGCTTCCAGTACACCCGCGCGTTCGACCGGATCAGCACGCCGATGGTGCGCGACGAGAAGACCGGTGAGCTGCGCGAGGCGTCCTGGAGCGAGGCACTGACCCGGGCCGCCGAGGGGCTGCGCGCGGCCCGCGACGGCGCGACCGGCACGGCGGTGCTGACCGGCGGCCGGCTCACCGTCGAGGACGCCTACGCGTACGCGAAGTTCGCCCGCATCGCGCTGCACACCAACGACATCGACTTCCGGGCCCGCCCGGTCTCCCGCGAGGAGGCCGACTTCCTGGCCAGCAGCGTCGCCGGGGTCACCGACGTGACCTACACGGACGTGGAGAACGCGCCCGCCGTGGTGCTGGTCGGCCTGGAGCCGGAGGAGGAGTGCCCGATCCTCTTCCTGCGGCTGCGCAAGGCGTACCTGAAGAAGAAGCTCACCGTGTACGCGCTCGCGCCGTTCGCCACGCGCGGCCTGGAGAAGCTCGGGGCGAAGCTGGCCCGGGTCGTGCCCGGCGAGGAGGCGGGCGTGCTGGCCGAGCACGCCACCGTGGCCGAGGCGCTGGGACAGCCCGGCGCGATCCTCATCGTCGGCGAGCGCCTGGCCGAGGTGCCGGGCGGCCTGTCGGCGGCGGCGGACGTCGCCCGGCGTACCGGTGCCCGGCTGGTCTGGGTGCCGCGGCGCGCGGGTGACCGCGGCGCTGTCGACGCGGGCTGCCTGCCCAACCTGCTCCCCGGCGGCCGGGTCGTCACCGAGCCGGCCGCGCGCGCCGAGCTGGGCGAGGCGTGGGACATCCCGGCCGGGGTCATCCCCAGCCAGGCCGGTCGCGACACCGACGGCATCCTCACCGCCGCCGCGAACGGCCAGATCGGCGCCCTGGTGGTGGCCGGCGTCGACCCGGCCGACCTGGCCGACCCGCGCCTGGCCGAGTCCGCACTGGACGCGGTGCCGTTCCTGGTCAGCCTGGAACTGCGGATGAGCGCGGTGTCCCGCCGCGCCGACGTGGTCCTGCCGGTCGCGCCGGTGGTCGAGAAGGCCGGCAGCTTCCTGGACTGGGAGGGCCGGCTGCGCACGTTCGAGAAGGTGCTGGACACCGGCGCGATGACCGACGCCCGCATCCTCGACGCGCTCGCCGCGCAGCTCGACGTGCGGCTCGGCACCGGCGACGTGCCGGCCATCCGCCGCGAGCTGGGCGCGCTGCCGCGCACCCGGGTCGAGCGTCCGTCGGCGCCCTCGGTCGAGCCGGCCGCCGTGCGGCAGCCGGGACCGGGGGAGGCGGTGCTCGCCACCTGGCACCAGCTGATCGACCTGGGCAGCCTCACCGACGGCGACGAGCACCTCGCCGGCACCGCCCGCCCGCCGGTGGTCCGGCTCGGCAAGGGCACCGCCGAGGCGCTGGGCGTCGCCGACGGTGACCCGGTCACGGTGGGCACCGACCGCGGCGCGATCACGCTGCCGGCGGCGATCACCGAGATGCCCGACGGCGTCGTCTGGCTGCCGACCAACTCACCCGGCTCCACCGTGCGGCGCGGCCTCGGCGCGACGTCCGGCGACGTGGTGAGCGTCTCCGCAGTCGGGAACGAAAGGTGGGTGCAGTGAACCCCGTCATCCTCGCGGCGCAGGACCCGACGCTTGCCGACTTCGGCAAGGACCCGTGGTGGCTGGTCCTCGGCAAGATCCTGTTCGCGTTCGTCGTCGCCGTGGCGGCCACGCTGCTCGGCGTCTGGTTCGAGCGCCGGGTCGTGGGCCGCATGGCGGTACGGCCCGGCCCCAACCAGGCCGGCCCGTTCGGTCTGCTCCAGACGCTCGCCGACGGCGTGAAGCTGGCCTTCAAGGAGGACATCCTCCCGCGCAAGGCCGACAAGGTCGTCTACTTCTTCGCCCCGGTGATCTCGGTGGTCTGCGCGGTCACCGCGCTGTCGGTGATCCCGTTCGGGCCGATGGTGAGCATCTTCGGGCACCGCACGCCGCTCCAGGTCACCGACGTGTCGGTGGCGGTGCTGGTGGTACTGGCCTTCTCCTCGCTCGCGGTGTACGGCATCGTGCTCGGCGGCTGGGCCAGCGGCTCCACGTACCCGCTGCTCGGCGGTCTGCGCTCGGCGGCCCAGCTGGTCTCGTACGAGGTCACCATGGGCCTGAGCGTGGTCGCGGTCTTCATGACCGCCGGCACCATGTCGACGAGCGGGATCGTCGCCGCGCAGGGCGACGGCACCCGGCTGAGCATCGGCGGCTTCGACCTCGCCGCGCCCGGCTGGTACGCGATCCTGCTGCTGCCCAGCTTCATCATGTTCTTCATCGCCATCGTCGGTGAGACGAACCGGGCGCCGTTCGACCTGCCCGAAGCGGAGTCCGAGCTGGTGGCCGGCTTCCAGACCGAGTACAGCTCGCTGAAGTTCGCGCTGTTCATGCTCAGCGAGTACGTCGCGATGGTGACCATGTCGGCGTTCACCGTGACGCTGTTCCTCGGCGGCTGGCACGCGCCGTGGCCGATCACGCTGTGGTCGGGCGCCAACGAGGGCTGGTGGCCGATGCTGTGGTTCTTCGGCAAGGTCATCCTGCTGGTGTTCGTCTTCGTCTGGCTGCGCGGCACGCTGCCCCGGCTCCGGTACGACCAGTTCATGCGGTTCGGCTGGAAGGTGCTGCTGCCGCTGAACCTGGTCTGGATCATGGTGCTCGCCGGGCTGCGCTCGATCGAGGACTGGCAGACCCGGGACCGGCTGCTCGTCACCGCCGTCGGCGCGGGCGTGCTGCTGCTGGCCACGCTCTTCTGGCCGTCGCGGAAGAAGGAGCCGAAGCCGTCGCTCCAGGAGCAGGCGGACACCCGGCCGTACGGCAGCTTCCCGCTGCCGCCGATGGATCTTCAGGTTCCGCCGAGCCCGCGTACGAAGCGCGTGCTCGCCGAGCGGGAGCCGGCCAACGTGGTCGCCGGCCCGGACTCCAGGGAGGTGTGACGTGGGCGCGATCACCGGAACGTTCAAGGGCTTCGGTGTCACCTTCTCGCACATGTTCAAGAAGGTCGTCACCACCGACTACCCGTTCAAGCCGCCGGTCTCGGCGCCGCGCTACCACGGGCGGCACATCCTCAACCGGCACCCGGACGGGCTGGAGAAGTGCATCGGCTGCGAGTTGTGCGCCTGGGCCTGCCCGGCCGACGCGATCTACGTGGAGGGTGGCGACAACACCGAGGAGCAGCGCTTCTCCCCGGGTGAGCGGTACGCCAGCACCTACCAGATCAACTACGCCCGGTGCATCTTCTGCGGGCTCTGCATCGAGGCCTGCCCGACCCGTTCGCTCACCATGAGCAACGAGTACGAGCTGGCCCGGGACAACCGGCAGGATCTGATCTTCACCAAGGAGCAGCTGCTCGCGCCGCTGCTCGAAGGCATGGAGCAGCCGCCGCACCCGATGCGGCTGGGCGACAGCGAGAAGGACTACTACGTCGGCGCGCTCACCAACCCGGGCACCTCGGCCGGCGCCGAGCGCTCGTCGATGGGCCCCGGCCGGTACCAGGTGGAGGAGCACCCGGGCGTGACCTTCCCCGGCGCCGAGCAGGCCGAGCAGCGGTCCGCCGCCGCGGCGGGCAAGGGAGGCAAGGCATGACCTCGGCAACGGTGCTCGCCGCGGCGGGCCAGGTGTCCGGGGGTGAGGAGGTCACCTTCTGGATCCTCGCCCCGCTGGCCCTGCTCGGGGCGGTCGGCATGGTGTGGGCCCGCAACGCGGTCCACTCCGCGCTCTGGCTGGTGCTGACCATGCTCTGCCTGGGCGTGTTCTACGTGCTCCAGGCCGGGCCGTTCATCGGCATGGTGCAGATCATCGTCTACACCGGCGCGATCATGATGCTGTTCCTGTTCGTGCTGATGCTCGTCGGCCGGGACGCGTCCGACTCGCTCATCGAGACGCTGCGCGGCCAGCGGGTCGCCGCCGTGGTCCTCGGGCTCGGCTTCGCCGGCCTGGTGGGCACCGGCCTCTACCGCGCGCTCGACGGCGTCCAGGCGGTCGGGCTCGACCAGGCCAACGGCGAGGGCAACGTGCAGGGCATCGCCCGGCTGCTGTTCACCAAGTACGTCTTCGCCTTCGAGCTGACCTCGGCGCTGCTGATCACCGCCGCCGTCGGCGCGATGGTGCTGGCGCACGTGGAGCGGCGCAAGGCGGACCGGATGGACCAGATCGCCACCATGAAGGCGCGGTTCCGCCCCGGCAACTACCCCGGACCGAAGCCCGGCCCGGGTGTCTACGCCACGTCCTCCTCGGTGGCCACCCCGGCCCGTCTGCCCGACGGCCGGCTGACCGACCGCAGCATCCCGGAGATCATGCCGGTGCGCGAGCTGACGGCCGAGGAGACCGCACCGAAGGGGACTGATCGGTGAGCGCGAGGAGTGCAGCGAGGCGGAGCCCCGCAGTCGCGAACGAAAGGCTGGCACCCGTGAGCGCGAGGAGTGCAGCGAAGCGGAGCCCCGCAGTCGCGAACGAAAGGCTGGCACCCGTGAGCGCGAGGAGTGCAGCGAAGCGGAGCCCCGCAGTCGCGAACGAAAGGCTGGCACCCGTGAGCGCGAGGAGTGCAGCGAAGCGGAGCCCCGCAGTCGCGAACGAAAGGCTGGCACGGTGACCCCGGACTACTACCTCATCCTCGCGGCGGTGCTGTTCACCATCGGCGCCGTGGGCGTGCTGGTCCGGCGCAACGCGATCGTGCTGTTCATGTGCATCGAGCTGATGCTCAACGCGGCCAACCTGACCCTGGTCACGTTCAGCCGGATCAACGGCGACCTGAACGGCCAGATCATGGCGTTCTTCGTGATGGTGGTGGCGGCGGCCGAGGTCGTGGTCGGGCTCGCGATCATCATGGCGATCTTCCGGACCCGGCGCTCGGCCAGCGTCGACGACGCCAACCTGCTGAAGTACTGAGGGGCTCGTGGTGGAACAGATTCTGACGATCGCCCAGTCTGAGCCAGCCGAAGCCGTCACCTTCGCCACGGCGGACGGGATGCTGGGCAGTGTCTGGCTGCTGGTGGCGATCCCGCTGGTCAGCGCGGCGATCCTGCTGCTGCTCGGCAAGCGGGCCGACCGCTGGGGCCACTGGCTGGGCGTGGGCGCCATCGGCGCCGCGTTCGTGCTCGGGCTCACCTACTTCTTCCAGCTCCGCGGGCTGGAGAACAAGCAGGTCGAGCTGAGCCTCTGGGACTTCATGGCGGTCGGCGACCTGCGGGTGGACTTCGGTCTGCTCTTCGACCCGCTGGCCGCGGTCTTCGTCCTGCTGATCACCGGGGTGGGCTTCCTGATCCACCTCTACGCCGTGGAGTACATGGCGCACGACGCGGGCCGGCGGCTGTTCTTCGCGTACTTCAACCTGTTCGTCGCCGCCATGCTGCTGCTGGTGCTCGGCAACAACTACGTGATGCTCTACTTCGGCTGGGAGGGCGTCGGCCTGGCGTCGTACCTGCTGATCTCCTTCTGGTACGGCCGGCCCAGCGCGGCCACCGCCGGCAAGAAGGCGTTCCTGATGAACCGGGTCGGCGACGCCGGCCTGGCCATCGGCATCTTCATCATGTTCGCCATGCTCGGCACCACCCAGTACGACGAGGTGTTCAACGGGGTCGGCTCGCTGACCTCGACCACCGTGCTGGTCCTCGGCCTGCTGCTCCTGCTCGGCGCGGCCGGCAAGTCCGGCCAGTTCCCGCTCCAGGCGTGGTTGCCGGACGCGATGGAGGGTCCGACCCCGGTGTCCGCGCTCATCCACGCGGCCACCATGGTCACCGCCGGCGTCTACCTGATCGCCCGCTCCAACGCGATCTTCTCGGCCAACGAGACGCTCCAGCTCGTGGTGGTCAGCGTCGGCGCGCTCACGCTGCTGATGGGCTCCATCATCGGCGCGGCCAAGGACGACATCAAGCGCGTGCTGGCCTGGTCGACGGTGAGCCAGATCGGCTACATGTTCCTGGGCGTCGGCCTCGGCGGCGCCGCGTACGCGCTGGCCATCGTGCACCTGCTGGCGCACGGCTTCTTCAAGGCCAACATGTTCCTCGGCGCCGGCTCGGTCATGCACGGCATGAACGACCAGGTGGACATCCGCCGCTTCGGTGGGCTGTCCAAGTACATGAAGGTCACCTGGCTGACGTTCATGATGGGCTGGCTCGCCATCATCGGCATGTTCCCGTTCTCCGGCTACTTCTCCAAGGAGCCGATCATCGTGGCCGCGTTCGAGCGGGAGGGCTGGACGGCCTGGCTGTTCGGCATGGCCGCGCTGCTCGGCGCCGGGCTCACCGCGTTCTACATGACGCGGCTGTTCGTGCTCACGTTCCACGGCCCGAAGCGCTGGACCGAGGACATCGAGCACCCGCACGAGTCGCCGAAGCTGATGACCGTCCCGCTGATCCTGCTGGCGATCGGCTCGGTCGGCGCGGGCTTCCTGCTCGCCACCTCCGTGCCGGACTGGCTCACCGCCACCAACGGGCTCGGCGCCGAGAGCGGGGAGCACGCGCCGGTGCTGGCGCACTGGCTGCTCACCGCGCTGTCGCTGCTGGTCACCGTGCTGGGCGCCGGGCTGGCCTGGTTCCTGTTCCGGGGCGGTACGGCCATCGAGCCGCAGCCGGCCGGCGTGGTGGTCACCGCGGCCCGCCGGAACCTCTACACGGACGCCTTCAACGAGGCGGTCTTCGAGAAGCCGGGCATCTTCCTCACCCGGGCGCTGGTGTTCCTCGACAACCGGGGCGTCGACGGGCTGGTCAACGGCCTGGCCGCCGCCGTGGGCGGGGGCTCGGGCCGGCTCCGGCGGCTCCAGACCGGCTTCGTGCGGTCGTACGCGACCTCGATCCTGACCGGCGCGCTGCTCGTGGTGGCGGCGTTCCTGGCGGTGCAGGCGGGGTGGCTGGCGTGATCGACCTCAACGCGGCCGCCCCCGCCGGCGGGCCACGCAGTCACGACGGAGGTAAGGCCGAATAATGTCCAACTTCCCGTTCCTCTCGGTGCTGACCGTGGCGCCGCTGGTCGGCGCCCTGGTGGTGGCACTGCTGCCCCGCAGCCGCCCGGACCTGGCCAAGCTGGTCGCGTTCGGCTGGTCGCTGCTGGTGCTGGTGCTCTCGGTGGTGATGTGGTTCGCCTTCTCCGCCGGTGGTGACCGGTTCCAGTTCCGCGAGTCGTACCCGTGGATCCCGAACTGGGGCGTGAACTTCACCTTCGAGGTGGACGGCATCGCGCTGGTCATGCTGATGCTGATCGCGATCCTGGTGCCGCTGGTGATCCTGGCGTCCTGGCACGACGCCGAGGCGTCGAAGCGCTCGGTGCCCGCGTACTTCGCGCTGCTGCTCGTCCTCGAGTGCACGATGATCGGCGTCTTCGCCGCCGCCGACGTCTTCCTGTTCTACGTGTTCTTCGAGGTCATGCTGGTGCCGATGTACTTCCTGATCGGCAGCTACGGCGGCCACCAGCGGCAGTACGCGGCGGTGAAGTTCTTCCTCTACTCGCTGGTCGGCGGTCTGTTCATGCTGGCCGCGGTGATCGGCCTCTGGGTGGTCGGCGGGAAGACCTTCGACTGGCAGGTGCTCAGCCAGGCCGAGTTCGCCACCGACACGGCCCGCTGGCTGTTCCTCGGCTTCTTCGTCGCCTTCGCGATCAAGGCGCCGTTCTTCCCGTTCCACACCTGGCTGCCGGACGCCGGTGGCGCGGCCCCGGCCGGCGCCGCCGCGCTGTTGGTCGGCGTGCTGGACAAGGTCGGCACGTTCGGCATCCTGCGCTACTGCCTCCCGCTGTTCCCGGAGGCGTCGCGCTGGTTCGCGCCGTGGGCGCTGGCGCTGGGCGTCATCGGCATCATCTACGCCGCGCTGCTGGCGGTCGGCCAGAACGACCTGAAGCGCCTGGTGTCGTACACCTCGATCGCGCACTTCGGGTTCATCGGCGTCGGCATCTTCGCGTTCACCACCCAGGCCGGCACCGGCGCGGTGCTGTACATGCTCAACCACGGCCTGGCCACCGGCCTGCTGTTCCTGGTGGTCGGCATGCTGATCGCCCGGCGCGGCTCGGCGCTGATCAGCGACTTCGGTGGCGCGGGCAAGCTGGTGCCGGTGCTCGCCGGTGTGCTGTTCTTCGCCGGTCTCGCCTCGCTGGCGCTGCCCGGTACCGCGCCGTTCGTCTCCGAGTTCCTGGTGCTGATCGGCACGTTCACCGTCAACAAGCCGGTCGCGGTGATCGCCACGCTCGGCATCATCCTGGCGGCGGCGTACGTGCTGTGGATGGTGCAGCGCACCACGCAGGGCACGCTGAACCCGGCGCTGACCGAGGTCGAGGGCATGCGCCGCGACCTCACCCTGCGCGAGAAGGTGGTCGTCGCGCCGCTGATCGCGCTGATCGTGCTGCTCGGCTTCTATCCCAAGCCGGTCACCGATGTCATCAACCCCGCCGTCCAGGCGACCATGCAGGACGTCGGCAAGTCCGATCCCGCCCCTGAGGTCGGCAGCGTCCAGGAGGCCGCGAAGTGAGTGAACTGAAGCTGCCGTCGATCGACTACGCGGCGCTCGCTCCCATCCTGATCATGCTGGGCGCGGCGCTGCTCGGGGTCCTGGTCGAGGCGTTCGTGCCGCGCCGCCTGCGCAACGCGGTGCAACTCGGGCTCGCCCTGGTGGCGATGCTCGCCGCGATCGTCATGGTGATCCTGAACGCCGACGACCGGCTGATCACCATCGGCGGCGCCATCGCGATCGACGGCCCGACGCTGTTCCTCCAGGGCGCCATCCTGGTGCTCGCAGTGATGGCGCTGCTGCTCGTCGGCGAGCGCACGGTGGAGCGGGGCGGCGCCTTCGTGGCGCACGCCGCTGTCACCGCCGAGTCGGCGGAGGACCGGCGGCAGGCCGAGGGCGTCGGTGGCGCCACCGAGGTCTACCCGCTGATGTCGTTCGCGATCGGCGGCATGCTGATCTTCGTGGCGGCGAACGACCTGCTGACCATGTTCGTCGCGCTGGAGGTCTTCTCCCTGCCGCTCTACCTGCTCTGCGCGCTGGCCCGCCGCCGGCGTCTGCTGAGCCAGGAGGCGGCGCTGAAGTACTTCATGCTCGGCGCGTACGCCTCGGCGTTCTTCCTGTTCGGTGTCGCCCTGATCTACGGCTTCACCTCCGGGATCCCGGGCCGCACGGCGGGCGTCGACTTCGCCACCGTGCACGCCGCGGTCACCGAGTCGCCGTCCAGCCCGGTGCTGCTGTTCGCCGGCATGGCGCTGCTCGCCATCGGCCTGCTGTTCAAGGCCGCCGCCGCGCCGTTCCACGTCTGGACGCCGGACGTCTACCAGGGCGCTCCGACCCCGGTCACCGGCTTCATGGCGGCCTGCACCAAGGTCGCCGCGTTCGGCGCGCTGCTGCGCGTCTTCCACGTCGCGTTCGCCGGGGCCTCCTGGGACTTCACCCCGGTGCTCGGCGCGATCGCGGTGCTGACCATGCTGGTCGGCGCGGTGCTGGCGGTCACCCAGACCGACATCAAGCGCCTGCTGGCGTACTCGTCGATCGCGAACGCCGGCTACCTGCTCGTCGGTGTGCTGGCGCCGAGCCGTGAGGGACTCTCCGGCACCATGTTCTACCTGGCCGCGTACGGCTTCTCGGTGCTCGCCGCGTTCGCCGTGGTGACGCTCGTGCGCGACGCCGACGGGGAGGCCACCCACCTGTCCCGCTGGGCCGGGCTGGGCCGCCGCTCGCCGTTCTTCGCGGCGATCTTCACGTTCATCCTGCTGGCCTTCGCCGGTATCCCGCTGACCAGCGGCTTCACCAGCAAGTTCGCGGTCTTCGGCCCGGCCCTGGAGGCGAACCAGGCGTGGCTGGTGATCGCGGGCGTGCTGACCAGCATGGTGCTGGCCTTCCCGTACCTGCGGGTCGTGGTGATGATGTGGCTGTCCGAGCCGGGCGAGTCCACCCCGACAGTGACCGTGCCGGGTGCGCTCACCTCGGCCGCGCTGGTCATCGGCGTGCTCGCCACGCTGGTCCTCGGCGTGGTGCCCGGCCCGCTGCTCGACCTGACCACCGGTGCCGCCGAATTCGTCAGATGACAGAGGTGATCCCACCGGGGGCCGGTACGCCGTGGCGTACCGGCCCCCGGCCCGTATCCCCGTCGACGAGCAGGTCGAACGGGTGTGGCATGGTTGAGGACGTGGCGAACCCGGCTGGCGAGCGTTCAGGTCAGTTCGGCGCGCTCGGCCTGCACCTCGCCGACCCGCGCGTCGAAGCCTCAGTGCTGGGCGTGCTCGACCGGGTCGAGGTGAGCCTGCGGGCGAGCGTGGCGAGCGCCGATCCGCTGGTGACCGAGGCGTCCCGGCATCTGGTCGAGGCCGGCGGCAAGCGGTTCCGCCCGCTGCTGGTGGCGCTCGGCGCCCAGTTCGGCGAGCCGGGCAACGACCAGGTCGTCCCCGCCGCCGTGGTGATGGAGCTCACCCACCTGGCGACGCTGTACCACGACGACGTGATGGACGAGGCGGCCGTGCGGCGTGGCGCCCCGAGCGCCAACTCCCGCTGGACCAACTCGGTGGCCATCCTGGTCGGCGACTACCTCTTCGCCCGGGCCGCGGACATCGCCGCCGACCTGGGCCCCGAGGCGGTACGCCTCCAGGCGCGCACGTTCGCCCGGCTGGTACACGGCCAGATCGCCGAGACGGTCGGCCCGCGCGACACCGACCCGGTCGCGCACTACCTGCACGTGATCGCCGAGAAGACCGGCTCGCTCATCGCCACGTCGGCCCGCTTCGGCGGCATGTTCGGCGGCGCGTCGCCCGAGCACGTCGAGGCCCTGGCGGAGTACGGCGAGATCATCGGCGTCGCGTTCCAGCTCTCCGACGACCTGCTGGACATCGCCAGCGAGTCGGTCCAGTCCGGCAAGACGCCCGGCACCGACCTGCGCGAGGGTGTGCCCACCCTGCCGGTGCTCTACGCGATGGCCTCCGACGACGCGGACGCGGCGAGCGTACGCCTGCGCGAGATCCTGGCCACCGGCCCGCTGGTGGACGACGCGCTGCACGCCGAGGCGCTGGGCCTGCTGCGGGAGTCCCCGGCGCTCAAGCGCGCCCGGGAGACGGTGCGCAGCTACGCCGAGGACGCACGGGCCCGGCTGGCCCCGCTCCCCGAGGGCCCGGCGCGTCGCGCGCTGGAGTCCCTCTGCGACTACATCGCCGACCGCACCAGCTGACCCTCCTCGCGCCTTCACCGCTCTGGCTCTCACCGCCCGTCCGGGCTCTCGTCGATCATGAAGTTGACGGTCGCCCACCCGGCGTGTCGCGCCGCCAACTTCATGATCGTCGGGCTTCGGCGGGGCCGGCGCGGACGGTCAGGGGAGGGTGGGGGTGGGGGTGGGGGTGGGGCGTAGGAGGCGGGCGCCGAGCAGCATCAGGAGGGCGGCCAGGAGCATCGCCGCGGCAGCAGTCAGCCACATCGCCGGGTAGCCCGCCGCGCCGGCCAGCG
This sequence comes from Micromonospora sp. CPCC 205554, assembly GCF_036902745.1. Lineage (NCBI taxonomy): Bacteria > Bacillati > Actinomycetota > Actinomycetes > Micromonosporales > Micromonosporaceae > Micromonospora > Micromonospora sp. CPCC 205554. Next base: position 13,734 of record NZ_JBAKHP010000054.1, read on the forward strand.
CGCCCAGGCCGAGCGGCCCCAGGCAGCCGCCCGCGTACACGCCGGTCTGGGTGATCGACGTGGCGGCGGCCGGCGCCTGCGGGTGGAGCCGGACCACGGCGAAGTTCATCAGCCCCGGCCAGGCCCAGCCCAGACCGAAGCCGAGCACCACGCCCGCGACCAGCGGCGCCGAGCCGCTCACCGCGAGCAGGACGAGGCCGACCGAGCCGGTCATCAGCATCCCGGCGATCAGTCCGACGTGCCCGCTGGTGCGCCGGTCGGCCAGCCAGCCGACGCCGACCCGGGCCAGCACGCACACCACGCTGCCCAGGGTCAGCGTCAGTCCGGCCAGGCCGGGGGAGAGCCCGCGCGCCGCGGCCGAGTCGACCAGGAACGTGCCGAGGGCGTTCGCCGCGGCGGCGGCGAGCGTCGCGGCCAGCCCGATCACCACGAGCGGGCCGGTGCCACCGTTGCGGCGGCCGGAGGCGGTCCGGGCCCGCCGGTCCCGTCCGGCCCGGGGTACGGCCGGCAGCACGGTGAGCGCGGCCACTGCGGCCGCCACGAACGCCCAGCGCCAGCCGGCGGTGAGCGCGACCGTGGGGACCGCCAGACCGGCCAGCAGCGTGGCGGCCGGGACGGCGGCCTGCTTCACGCCGAACGAGAGGCCCTGCCGGTGAGCGGGTACGTGCTCGGCCAGGGCGGCGTTGCTGGCGAGCTGCCCGAGGGCGTTGGCGGCGGCGCTGAGGGCCAGCAGCGCCACCAGGGCCGGGTACGACCGGGCCAGCCCGGCCACCGCGAGCAGCGAGGCGGCGGAGAGCAGGATGGCGCCCCGGGCGACCGGGGCCGAGCCGAAGCGTTCGACCAGGGCGCCGGAGGGCACCGAGGCGAGCGCGCTCACGCCGAAGTAGATCGAGACGGCCAGGCCCAGCCCGGCCGGGCTGAACCGGAGTTCGTCGGCGAGCTGTACGGCGAGACCGCCGACCAGGAAGACGGGCAGGACGCACACGATCGTGGTGAGGGTGGCGCCGGCGCCCACGGAGACGGCATGTCGGGCCTTCGGCGGGTCGGTTCGCGAAACAGTTTCGGTCATCGCGAGCACACCTTACGCCCGAACGTTTTGGCTGCTCATCGTGTCCGTCGGCACACGGTCCGTGCCCGGTCTTCTGGCATCCTCCATCCGAACAGGCATTTCGCACTCGGCCGGTTTTTCATATGGTGTAAGTCCCCGGCGGCGGAGGTGGTTGTGCGCGACCCCTTGGCGGAACCTTCGGACCTGATCCGTAGCGTGTCCCGCGCGCTTCGAGTGCTCGAGTCGGTCGGCCGTGCGCCGAGAGGGCTCACCGTGAAGCAGATCGCCCGGCGCTGCGAGCTGACCGTCGCCACCACCTACCACCTGGTGCGCACGCTCGCGTACGAGGGCTACGTGATCCGGCGCGAGGACGGGACGTACATCGTGGGGCTGGAGGTGGCCGACCGCTACCGCGAACTGGTCACCGCGTTCCGGGGGCCGCCCGCGGTGGGCGAGGCGCTGCGCCGCGCGGCGACCGACACCGGCTGGAGTCACTACCTCGGCCGTTTCGTCGGCGGGCAGGTGGCGGTGACCGCGTCCGCCGAAGGGCCGCGCTCGCCCTACATGGAAGACCTCGTGCCGGGCTTCGACGAGGGCGCGCACGCCACCGCGCTGGGCAAGAGCCTGCTCGCCACGCTCACCACCGAACAGCGCTTCCGCTACCTGCGGGAGTACGGCATGCGCCCCTTCACCACAGCCACCCTCACCACTGTCGAGGCGTTCGAGGCGGACCTGGCCGCCGGTGACCGGCGCGGCATGCAGCTGGAACTGGGGCAGTTCCGGCAGGGCGTGGCGTGTGCCGCGGTGCTCGTCACCCCGGACAAGGACATCGAGCGCCGGGTGGTGCTGGCGTGCGCGCTGCCGGCCGGCGAGATGATGACCTCGGCCCGGGTGGTCCGCGCCAAGCTGCTCACCGCCGCACGGGCCATCGCCGACGGGATCGCCTCCGAGAACTGACGAGCCGCCCGGGCCGTCGCGCACGGGATCGCCTCCGGGAACTGACGAGGGGCCGCCGACCTGGTGGGTCGACGGCCCCTCGCGGGGCGGTCCAGCGCCGGACCGCCCCCGGGGTGGGTCAGCTACCGACCGGGCCGCCGTCGAGGCGCCAGGTGACCACCACGCCGGGCTTGGCGAAGTCGCCGTCCGGCCAGGTGGAGGCCGGGTTCTCCACCGACGCGCCGGTGACCTCGCCCGGGTGCTGCACCGCCACGAAGACCGAACGGTTGTCGCCGGTGATGAACGGGCCGCAGGTCTCCGCGCCGAGCGGCACGGTGAGGAACTGCTTCAGGTGACCCCGCTCCGGACCCTCGACAGCAGTGGCGAACAGGCCGTCGTTGCTGCCCAGCGCGTTGCCGTCGGTCGAGATCCACAGGTTGCCGGTGGCGTCGAACGCGACGTTGTCCGGGCAGGAGATCGGGGAGACCTTCGTCTTGTCGTACCCGGCGAAGTAGGTGGACGCGTCGGCCGGGTCGCCGCAGACGATCGGCAGCGACCAGGCGAAGGTCTCGCCGGTGTTGTCGCCGCGGTCCTCGACCAGCTCCAGGATCTGCCCGTGCTTGTTGCTGTTGCGCGGGTTCGCCTCGTCGGCGGGCGCCTTGCCGGCCTTGCCGCGGTCGCTGTTGTTCGTCAGCGCCACGTAGACCTTGCCGGTGAGCAGGCTCGGCTCGACGTCCTCGGGCCGGTCCATCTTGGTCGCGCCGACCTTGTCCCCGGCGAGCCGGGTGAAGGTGAGCACGTCCGCGGCGGTCATGCCGTCCACGTACGAGCGGTTGCCGCTGACCAGCTTGATCCAGCGGCCCCGGCCACCGAAGCCGCCGTCGGCCGGGAGCTTGCCGGAACCGTCGATCTCGGCGGCCGGGCTGTCCCCCTCGATCTTCGCGACGTAGAGCGTGCCCGACTCCAGCAGCGTCAGGTTGTGCCGACGGGCCACCGAGGAGTTCCCCGGCATGAACTTCTTGTCCGAGACGAACTTGTAGAGGTAGTCGAAGCGCTCGTCGTCGCCCATGTACGCGACCACCCGGCCGTTGCGCGCCACGATGACGTTCGCGCCCTCGTGCTTGAACCGGCCCAGCGCGGTGTGCTTGCGCGGCTTGGCCTGCGGGTCGAACGGATCGATCTCGACGATCCAGCCGAACCGGTTCGCCTCGTTGGGGTGCTTGGCCAGGTCGAACCGCTCGTCCGCCCGCTCCCACTTGCGGCTGCCGCCGGGGTGGCGCACGTCGGTCGGGATGCCGTACCGGGCCAGCTTCGGCTTCTGCTCCTCCGGCGCGCCGTCGCCGCCGACGAAGTACTGGTTGAAGTTCTCCTCGCCGGAGAGCACGGTGCCCCACGGGGTGACGCCACCGGCGCAGTTGTTGAGCGTGCCGATCACGGTCCGGCCCTTCGGGTCGGCGGCGGTACGCAGCCACGCCGACCCGGCCGCCGGGCCGGTCAGCTCGAACTTCGTGGCGAGCGCGGTGACCCGGCGGTTGTACTCGCGCCGGCCACGCCGTACCGGCCGCCACTGCCCGGTGTTCTCCACCCGCTCCAGCTCGACCACGGACATGCCGTGCGCGGCCATCGCCACCCGTACCTGCTCGACGGTGAGCGCGTCCTGGCCGGTGAAGCCCGGGAACATCAGGTCCTCGTTGGTGTATTCGTGGTTCACCACGAGCAGCGCGCGCCGACGGTCGATCGGCAGCACCCCGACGAAGTCGTTGTTGTAGCCGAACTGCTTGGACTGGGCGGCGGCGGTCTGCCGGCCCAGGTCGAACGCGGGCGCGCCGGGCACGACCTCGTCACCCCAGCGGATCACCACGGAGTGGTCGTACCCGTTCGGGACCACGAGGGTGTCGAGCTTGTTCGGCGGGATCGGCTTGAACGTCAGCGCGCCGCTGCCCGGGCGGCCCGCCCCGGCGGGCGGCACCTCGCCGCCGCCGGGCACGGGCGGGGCGGCGGGGGCAGCGGCGGCC
>NZ_JBAKHP010000055.1:0-17307 GCF_036902745.1 Micromonospora sp. CPCC 205554
AACGCGACCACGTCATCCCGGCCGTCACCGGTGAAATCCGTCGGCGAACCACCGAAATAGCGGACGGTCGGGCCCCCGCCACCCTGGTTCACCAGCGAGAGGTAGTAGTTCCAGTTCCAGTTCGGTCCCGGGTCGGTGTGGTCGTTGCCCGGGATCTCGTTGTGCCCCTTGATGCCGGTGCGGTTCTTCGGGATGCCGTACTTGTCGCACAGATAGCGGGTCAGCGCGGCCGACGAACGGTACATCGCGTCGGTGAACCAGGCCGGGTTGTCCACGTACCCCTCGTGCTCGATGCCGACGCCGTACGCGTTGCCCGACCGGGCGTGGTAAGCGGTGTCGCCCTCGCGGACCATCTGAGTGATCTCACCGTTGCTGGACTTCACCACGTAGTGGGCGCTGACCCCGGCCGACGGGTTCTGGAACCAGCTGATGGTACCGGCGTACGAACCCTGGGTGACGTGGAGAATCACCGTGGTGATCCGGCTGGACCGCCCGACGCCGTAGTTCGCTCCGTTCGCGGCGACCCACCGCGCCGGCGGGTACTCGGGCACGGCGGCGGCGAGCGTACGGGACGCGGTGCCGGCGGGCGCCACGGCGGCGTAGCGACCCCGCTCCGGCTCGACCCGGTGCGCCCGGACCGGCACCGCGCCCGGAATGCCCTGCTGCACCAGCTCGTAGATCCCGTCCGCGTACAGCCGGGCGGTGGCGTCGTCGGCCGCGCCGCCGTACCGCGCCACCACCGGGTACCAGGCGGTCACCCGGTCCCGGTCGCGCGCGGTCAGCCCCTCGGCGTCGGCCAGCTCGCGCAGCACGGCCGCGCCACCGCGGATGTTCGCCGGCGTGGCGGTCTTCAGGCGCGCGACCGGCTCGCCGGTCAACTTCGCCGCCCGTTCCAGGCTGTGCTGGGCGGGGTTGCTCACCAGGTGCATCACCCCGTAGCCGTTCGCCTGGCTCGGCTTGCCGCCGTGCGCGTCGAGGCGGGACTCGCCGTAGCCGACCGCGACCAGGACGTCCCGAGGTACGTCGTACTCCTGCGCCGCCCGCACGAACGCGGCGTCCAGCGCGGTCCGGCCCGGCGGCGTCGCGGACACCGGCGCGGGCTGCACCGCGATCCCGCCGGCGAGCGCCGCGGCCAGCAGGGCGACGCCGGTGCGTCGCCGTCTCCGTCGTGTTCTGGCCACGGGGGCCTCCCATCCTGGGGTCACAGCGTCACCTCACCGGTGAGCCCGAAGTAGTCGTGCCACTTGCTGCTGGCACCGAAGGTGGTGCCGGTGGACAGGGCGACGTAGACGTCGTTCGTGGCGCCCTTGGTGAAGACGATGAGGTCGTCCTTGCCGTCGCCGTTCGCGTCGCCCAGGTAGGGGAACTCGCCCGGCAGGCAGAAGAAGTCGTGCCACTTGACGGTGGTGCCGGCGAAGCCGGTGCCGGTGGAGGTGGCGACGTAGACGTCGGCGTCGGCGTTGCAGGTGAACGTGACGACGTCGTCCTTGCCGTCGCCGTTGACGTCCCCCACCCGCGGCTGCTCGGCACCCACGGCGAACAGGTCGTGCCACTTCTGCGGCGCCCCGAACGACGTGCCGGTGGACAGCGACACGATCACGTCCGCCGCCGACGCGGGGCCCTGGGTGAAGGTGATGATGTCGTCGCGGCCGTCGCCGTTGACGTCGCCCAGCGCGGGGAACTCCCCGGCGATGGAGAAGTAGTCGTGCCACTTCACCGCCGTGCCCGAGAACGACGACCCGGTTGACAACGCCACGTAGACGTCCGCCGTCGCGTTGTGCGTGAACGCGACGATGTCGTCCCTGCCGTCGCCGTTGACGTCACCGACGGCGGCGATCTCCGCACCGGGGGCGAACCAGTCGTGCCACCGGCCCGGCGACGCGAACGCCGACCCGTTCGACAGCGCCACGTACACGTCGCCGGTGTTGCCGTGCGCGAACGTGACGATGTCGTCGCGGCCGTCACCGTTGACGTCGCCCGTCGACGCGGTCTCCCCGCCGATGGAGAAGAAGTCGTTCCACTTCACCGACGTTCCGGCGAAGCCGGTTCCGGTCGACGTGCTCGCGTACACGTCGGCGGAGGCGTTCTGGGTGAAGGTGAGGATGTCGTCGCGGCCGTCACCGTTCACGTCCGTCGACGAGCCGCCTGCCATGCCGTGGGTACGCGCCGCCTGGTTGAGCAGCGTGCGCGCGGTCCCCGCCACCTGGTCGTACCGGTCGGGGAAGCCCGATCGCTGGACGCACTGGGCGACCTGGCCCGCCGTGTAGCCGGGATTGTTGCGGTCGCAGGTGATCGCACGCGTGACGTACTGCGTGGTGGCGTAGACCGGGTCCATGATCTGCTCCGGCGTGCCCCAGCCGTAGTCCCAGCGCTGCTGGAACACGCCCAGGCTGGACTTGTCGCCGCAGGGCAGGTTGTTCATGTGGGACTCGACCCAGCCCGCCTCGAAGGTGGAGAGCATGACCTTGTCGTTGACGTTGTACGACCGGGCCACCCGGTAGACGATCACGGTGACGGCGGGGTCGTGGGTGGCCGGGACGGACGGGCAGGCGAGCGTGCCGATCGGTACGGCGGCGGCCGGCGCGCCGGCCGCGCCGGCCGCCGTGACGGTGCAGAGCGCGACAAGCATCGCCAGCAGATTTCGTCTCACCGTGCTCCTCGGGGGTGGGGGTGACCAGCGGCACCGGACGAGAAATCGATTGCCGACGAGTCTCGTAGTCACCCACATCGATGTCAATAGCGGCGGCGGGACGCGATCGACCCGGTCGGAAATCGATTGCTGGACGGGTATAGGATTCCGAGCGATCTCCCGCGGTGGCGGTCTCACTCCGGTACGTCACCATCCGACGGGGGCCGGGCCGGAGCGCCCGGGCGACGACGACGGGAGCGCGATGACGACCATCTACGACGTGGCGCGTCGCGCGGGAGTGTCGCCGGCGACCGTCTCCCGCGTCCTCAACGGGCGTGCCTCGGTCGACCCGGACATGGCCGCCCGGGTACGGCAGGCCGCGCAGGACCTCGACTACCGCCCGAACGCCGTCGCGCGCAGCCTGCGCCGCAGCCGGACCAGCCTCTGGGCGGTCATCATCTCCGACATCGGGAACCCGTTCTTCACCTCGATGGTGCGCGGTGTCGAGGACGTCGCGCAGGAGGCCGGCTTCTCGGTCGTGCTCTGCAACGGCGACGAGGATCCGGAGAAGGAGGCCCGCTACGTGGCGGCGGCCCTGGCCGAGCGGATGGCCGGGGTGATCATCTCCTCGTCCGGGCGGCCGGCCCTGATCAGCCGCCTGGTGCAGGCCCGCATCCCGGTCGTGGCGATCGACAGGCAACCACGCGGCGTCGAGGTGGACACCGTACTGGTGGACAACACCCACGGCGCCGAGCAGGCGACCGCCCATCTGGTGGGCAGCGGCTACCGGCGGATCGCCTGCATCACCGGCCCACGCCGGATCTCCACCGCCATGCAGCGGCTGCGGGGCTACCAGCGGGCGCTGAAGGCGAGCGGACGCCAGACCACCGAGGACCTGATCCGGTACGCGGACTTCCGCGAGGAGGGCGGCTACCGCGCGATGGCCTCCCTGCTGGAGACCGCCGAGCCGCCGGACGCGGTGTTCGCGGCGAACAACCTGATGACTGTGGGCGCCCTCGAGTGCCTCGTGGACAACGGCATCGGCGTGCCCGACCCGTTCGGCATCGTCGGGTTCGACGACATCCCCTGGGCGCACCTGGTCCGGCCCTCGCTGAGCACCGTCGCGCAGCCCACCTACGACCTGGGGCGCACCGCGGCCACGCTGCTGGTCGAGCGGATCGCCGACCCGGCCAAGGCACCCTCGACAGTGGTGCTCCACACCGAGCTGCGGGTACGCGACAGCTCGGCACCGTCGGCCGGCCGGCAGAGCCACGCGGTGGGCCGTACCCGGTCGCGCGGCACTGCCGCCGGCTCGCTCAGATCGTGACGTCCCCGCACAGGTGCACCCGTACGCCCAGCTCGGCGAAGAGGGCGGCCTTGACCCGTAGCGCGCGGTCGGCGGTGCCGGCGTCCGGCGCGTAGACCACGTTGACGTGGTTGGCCTTGTGCCGGGCCATCAACTGGTCGCGGCCCACGCCGTGCAACACGGCGTGCATGATCGGCCATTGCGGTGTGGTGGCGTCCAGCCGCCGCCGGGTCTCCGCCTCGGGCAGCGCCACCACCGTGCCGCGCCCGAGGTCGACGTGCAGGCCGCCGTCCATCACGAACACGCGCGACCAGACGATCTCCCCCGGCTTCGACACGCCGCTGAGCGTGCCGCCGCCGAGCGGGAAGTACATCGGCGGCTGACGCATGCTGTACGACCTGTCGTAGCCGCCGTTGTGCGACGCGGGCACCGCACCGGAGATCTCGAAGACCCAGACGAAGTGCTCGCCGTACTGCTGTCCCCAGCGGATGTCGTGCAGCGTCGTCGCCGGGTCCAGGCCCATCGCGGTCCAGATCCGGTTGGTGACCAGCGAGTCCACGGCGACGCCCTCGTCGACCTCGTTGAAGTGCGGCAGCGCGACGCCCGGGTACAGCTCCCGGGAGCCGTCCCGGCTGGTCACCGGGGGGCGTTCGACGTTGTTCAGCAGCCCCTCGGCCAGGTCGCTGGCCGGCACGGTGTCCTTGAGCCCCTGCTGGTACTGGATCCCGACGGCGTCCAGGCCGAAGTCGTCGGCGATGCGCAGCGCGGCGACGTACATGCGGCACTGGCTGAGCAGTTGGGCGCACGTCAGCTCGGTGGCCTCGTCGGTGCCGGTGTGGAACGTCATCCCGGCCGCCTCCAGCCAGGCCAGCACCGCCCGCGCCTCGGTGTCGGGCACCCGCGCCATCTCCGCCACCAGCGCGCTCTGCGACAGGCGTTCCTTGAAGACGCCGAGCGGGTTGAGCAGCTCGTCGTCGATGATGGCGTTGTACATGCCCATGCAGCCCTCGTCGAAGACGCCGATGACGGCCCGCTCGGAGACGAGCTGCCGGGCCAACGCCACGCCGAGTTCGACCTCCTCGTCCGGCCGCAGCACCGGCAGCGGGCGTACGTGGCTCTCGTCGTGCGTCACCCGGCCGGTCTCCAGCCACTTCTTCAGCCCGTCGCGCGCCCACTCGTCGGTGAAGTCCTCGCTCCACAGCGTCGAGTACCGCACGCCCGCCTTGGTGAGGCTGCCGGCGAGGTTGAGCAGGCCCACCAGACCGGGGTACTCGCCGCTCCAGTTCGCCACCAGCAGGATCGGCCCGCGGTGGGCGCGCAGCCCGGCCAGCACGTGGTGGCTGTACTGCCAGACCGCCTCCACCACGACGAGCGGCACGTCGGCCGGAATGCTCCGGAAGACCTCGATCCCGGCGCGCTGGCTGTCGATGAAGCCGTGTCCTTTGCCCGGGTCGACGTCGTGACCGCGCCGGACCTGCCAGCCGAGCGCGGTGACCGCGGTGGTGAGGTCGGCTTCGAGCTGCCGCTGGGTGGGCCAGCAGGTGACGTTCGCGCTCAGCCGCAGGTCACCGCTGGCGACTGTGTAGACGGTGCGGGGCGGGGCGGCCGGGCGCTCGACCGGCACGGGCAGTGTGTAACGGGTCACGGGGCAGCTCCCTCGGCGGGCGGACGGTGGGTGGAGCGGAACGCGCCCAGCAGGCGTTCCTGCCGGGCCGCAAGGACGTGGACCACAGATCGGCTACCGGCATACAGCTCGCGGTAGAGCCGGTACAGCTCGTCGTAGTCGGCGGCGGGTTCGGGTCGTGGCCGACGCACCCCGGCGATCGGGTTCCACGTCTCGATCGAGACGTCCATCACGGTCCGGGCGGCCAGGAAGGCGCCGCCGTAGCTGGCGCCGATGGTCTGCGCCGGGATCTGCTGTTCCCGGCCGGTGATGTCGGAGACGATCTGGGTCCAGAGCCCACCCCGGGTGCCGCCGCCAACCGCGACGATCCGGCGGATGTCGCCGCCGGCCGCCTCGATCGTCTCGATGTTGTGCCGTACCGCCAGCCCGGTCGCCTCCAGCGCCGCCCGGTAGATGTCGCCGGGGCCGTGCGAGAGGGTGAGACCGGCGATCAGGCCGCGGGCCCGGGGATCGAGGATCGGCGTGCGTTCCCCGGCGAAGAACGGCAGCATCAGCAACCCGCGGGCACCGGCGCCGGAGCGTTCGGCGAGGCGGAGCAGCTCGGTGTGGTCGGTGCCCGCCACCAGGTCGCGTAGCCAGCCGGTGATCGCGCCGGAGGTCGCCATCCCGCCGGCCAGGTTGCGGGTGCCCGGCAGCGCGCCGACGGTGCCCCACAGCGACGGGCTGTTCAGCCGGTGCGGCACGGTGTGCACGAGGAACATTGTGGTGCCGTACATGAGCATCAGGTCGCCCACGCCCTGCGCACCCACGCTCAACGCCTCCGACCAGGCGTCAATCGTGCCCGCCACCACCGGGACGCCCTCCGGCAGGCCGGTCTCGGCGGCGGCCCCGGCCGTCACCTCACCGGCCACGTCGCCGGGCCAGCACAGTGGCGGAAGCTCCAGTCCGGGTGCGAACGGGTCGATCCACGGCCGGTGCCAGTCCTGGGCCTCGGTGTCGTAGAACGGCGTGCACTGGCTTGCCGAGTGGTGATCGAGCAGGTAGCGACCGGTGAGCCGGTAGGCCAGCCACGAACTGGGCATGAACAGCCGGCGGGCACGGGCGAACAGTTCGGGTTCGGTGTCGGCCACCCACGCGATCTTCGGGCCCGCCGCCTGGCTGGACAGCGCCGACCCGCACCGCTGGATGATCTCGTCAGCGCCGAACCGCTCGTTCATCCGCTCGATCTGCTCCCCGGCGCGGGTATCCACGCCGTAGAGGACGGCCGGGCGCAGTGGAGTGCCGCCGGCGTCGGTGAGCAGCACGCACGGACCCATGCCGCTCACCCCGACCGCGCACACCCGGACGTCACCCGGAGCCAGCAGGTCCCGGCTGAGGGCGACGAACTCCCGCCACCAGATCCGGCCGTCCATCTCGACCCGGCCAGGGCCGGGCCGGTCGACCCGGTGCTCCAGGACCCGGGCCCGGACCAGCCGCCCGTCGGGGTCGACGAGAACCCCCTTGCTGCTCGACGTGCCGATGTCCACGCCGAGCACCACCGGCGCCGCCCGCCGCACGCTCGCGCTGCGCATCCCGGCCCCCGCGCTCAGAGGCCACCGAGCTTCGCGTACGCCTCGGCGGCGTTCTCCCTGGTGATCCGCATGGTGCCCAGCGTGGTGGTACGCGGGACGTCCTCGGCGCAGTCGACGAGGATCTTCCGGGCCAGCTCGACCGCCTCCCGGCCGCCGGTGGCGTACTGGAACGTGGCGGCGAGGCGGCCCTGCTCGACGGCCTTGATCCCGCCGGAGGGCACCGGCAGCGCGTCGATGCCGGTGAACTTGATCCGCTGCGCCTTGCCCGCCGACTTCGCGGCGAGGTAGGCGCCCTCGGCCATCGGGTCGTTGTGCGCGTAGATCGCGGACACGTCCGGGTGGGCCTTGATCAGCGCGTCCGCCACCGACTGTCCCTTCTCCCGCAGCCAGTCGCCGGGCTGGGAGGCGACGATCTGGATCTTCGGGTTGGCGGCGATGCCGTCGCGGAAGCCCTGCGCGCGCTCGGCGGCGGGGGTCGAGCCGGGCAGCCCGGCGATCTCGATCACCTTGCCGCCGTCGGGCAGCAGCGTCGTGGCGTAGAACTCGCCGGCCGCCTTGCCGATCGCCACGTTGTCGCCACCGATGAACGCGGTGTACGCCTCCCCCTCGACCTTGCGGTCCAGCACGATCACCGGCACGCCCTGGTCGTACGCCTTCTTCACCACAGCGGTGAGCGGCTTGGCCTCGTTCGGCGAGATGATCAGCAGGTTGATCTTCTGGGTGAGGAAGTTCTCCACGTCGGCGACCTGCTTGCTGTTGTCCTGGGCGGCGTCGGAGACCACGACGCGGAAGCCGGGCACCGACTTCGCCGCCGTCTGCACGTCGTTGTTCATCACCTGCCGGTACGGCTCGGCGTTGTTGGCCTGGGACATGCCGATCAGGAAGTCCTTGCCGGCGCCGCAGGCGCGGGCCTGCCCGGCGTCGTCGGACGGCTTCTCGACGCTGCACCCCGTCGTGATCGCCAGCGCGCCGGTGACCAGCAGCGCGAGCAGTGTGGTTCGCTTGTCCATCGGGTGGCTCCTCGGAGTCGGTTCGGTCAGGCGATGCCGCGGCGCAGCTTCTGCAGCGCCGCCGCGAGCACGATCACCAGTCCTTTGATCAGCAGCTGGACGTTGGCGTCGATGTTGTTGAGCGCGAGGATGTTGTTGAGGATGCCGAGCAGCAGCGCGCCGGCCAGGGTGCCGCCCATCGAGCCGGAGCCGCCGGCCAGGCTGGTGCCGCCGATGACGACAGCGGCGATCGCGTCCAGCTCGTATCCGGCGCCGTCGTTCGGGCTGCCCTGGTTGAGCTGTCCCGCGTGCACCACTCCGGCCACCGCCGCCAGGAGGCCGGCGACGGCGAACACGGCGACCTTGACCCGCGTCACCGGCACACCGGAGAGCCGGGCCGCCTTCTCGTTGCCGCCGATCGCGTAGACGTGCCGGGCGAACGCCGTCGTCCGCAGCACCACCACAGCGGCCACCCCGATCAGGACGAACAGCACCGCCGGCACCGGGAGCACGCCGTTCATCGAGCCGTTCAGCAGTTCGAAGGCGGGCGGCGCCTCCTGGGGTCCGTCGCCGTAGGCGATCGGGATGCCGAGGCCGCCGGACCAGATCCGGGCGATGCCCCGGGCGACCTGGAGACCGGCCAGTGTCACGATGAACGACTGGATGCCGAGGCGGGCCACGGCGTACCCCTGGAGCGCGCCGAACAGCACGCCGATCGCGAGCACGGCGGCGACGGCGGGCAGGATGCCGAGTCCGGAGTCGACCATGAGCGTCGCGGTGCCGACGGCCGACAGGCCGAGGATCGCCCCGACCGACAGGTCGATGCCGCCCAGCAGGACGACGAACGTCATCCCGATCGCGATGATGCCGATCTCCGACACCGCGCGGACGATGTTCCCCAGGTTGCCGGCGGTGAGGAAGAGGACCTCGCCGTCGCGGCGCGGTGAGGCGAGGATCGCCACGACGAAGATCACGAGCAGCGCGAAGAGACTCTGCACCGCGAAGAGCCGGTCGGCGAGTTCCCGGCGGCTGCGCGGCCGACGCAGCCAGTGGGCCGTCGCGCCGCGCAGTCCGGCCGTACCGGCGGCGGGCGGCGCCCCGGTCACGGCCGGCTCGGGCGGCGGCACTCGGGTGTCGGTCATCGGTCGTCCCTTCCGGCGGCCGGGCCGCCCATCGCCGCCGCGAGGATGTCCTCGCCGGTGCAGCCGCCGGTGGCGAGGTCGGCCACGGCCCGGCCGCGGCGCAGCACCACCACCCGGTCGCAGACGCCGAGCAGCTCGGGCAGTTCCGAGGAGGCGAGCAGGATGCCCATGCCGTCGCCGGCGAGCCGGCGCAGCAGCCGGTAGATCTCCGCCTTCGCCCCGATGTCGACGCCGCGGGTCGGCTCGTCCAGCAGGAGCAGCCGCGGCTCGGTGAGCAGGTGCCGGGCGAAGACCACCTTCTGCTGGTTGCCGCCGGAGAGCGCGCCGACCGGCGTGGCCGCCGACACCGTCTTGATCGCCAGGTCGGTGACCGACCGCGCGACGGCCGCCCGTTCCCGGCGTCGGCTGACGAACCCGGCCGTGGTCAGCCTGGACAGGGCGGCCAGCACGATGCTCCGGCCGACCGGGTGGTCCAGGACCAGCGCGGAGCGGCGCCGGTCCTCCGGGACGAAGCCGACGCCGGCCCGCAGTGCCGCGCGGGGGCGGCGCGGCGCGTACGGGCGGCCGGCCAGCAGCACCGCGCCGGTGCGGCGACCCGCGGACCCGGCGCCGAACAGGGTCTCCAGCAGTTCGGTACGTCCGGCGCCCATCAGCCCGGCCAGGCCGACGATCTCGCCGGCCCGCACGGTCAGGCTGACGCCGTCCGGCTCGCAGCGGCCGGGCCGGGGCGTCCGGGGCCGCACGGCCAGGTCGGTGACACGCAGCAGCGGGCCGCCGCCGGCCGATCCGGGCGGCGGGCCGGGAGCGCCGGCCACGTCCGCCGGAGCGGGCTCGAACAGTGACCCGGCGCGGCCGCCGACCATCATCGCCACGATCCGCCGCCGGTCCATCCGGCCGGCCGGTACGACACCGGCGACGGAACCGTTGCGCAGCACCGTCGCGCGGTCCGCGACGACCTCGATCTCCTCCATCCGGTGGGAGATGTAGACGACGCCGACGCCCCGGCGGCGCAGGCCGCCGATTGTGGTGAACAGCCGCCGTACCTCCCCGTCGGCGAGCGCGGCCGTCGGCTCGTCCATGACGAGTACGCGGGCGTCCAGGGCGAGCGCCTTGGCGATCTCGACGAGTTGCTGCTCGCCGACACGCAGCGAGCCCACCGGGCGGCGCGGGTCGATGTCTGCGCCGAGCCGGTCCAGGTGCTCGCGCGCGGTACGGGCCGCGGCCCGCCGGTCGACTGTGCGCAGCCGGGTCCGGGGCTCCCGCCCGAGCACGAGGTTGTCGGCCACCGACAGCGCGGGCACCAGGTCGAGTTCCTGGTGGATGGTCGCGATCCCGGCGGCCTGGGCGGCGGCCGGGCCGGTGAACCGTACCGGCGTCCCGTCGACCGTGACCTCTCCGTCGTAGTCGGTGATCACGCCGGAGAGGATGTTGATCAGAGTGGACTTGCCCGCGCCGTTCTCGCCCAGCAGCGCGTGCACCTCGCCCGCCCGTACGTCGAAGTCGACGCCGTCGAGCGCCGTCACGCCGCCGAACCGCTTGGCCACACCGGTCGCCGCGACCACCACCCGGCCGCTCGGGCCGGGCGCGTCGCGGGTGTCCACGCCGGTCACGGGATCGCGTTGATCGCGGTGTGCGCGGCGTCGGCGAACTGCACGTCCCGCCGGATCCCGCTCGCGGTCAGACGCCAGGTGCCGCCCGCGTACTGGCCCGGCGCCCAGGACAGGCCGCCGGAGCGCCACAGCGGCTGCCAGGCCGCCATCGCGTGGCCGGCGTCGTACCAGGTGTTGTCCCCGCGCCAGGCCGACCCCCACCGGTGCGCCGCGACCACCGAGAGCCCGTCGCCGGTGCTCATCGTCCAGCGGGGCATGCCGGTGACGTCACCTGTCGGCCGAGCCTCTGCCACCGGGTCGCCGACCAGCGGGGACGCGCCGTCGATGTTGAACGCCACCTCCCACACCGCTGCGGTCGGCCACCCGTTCACCGACCAGGTGACGTCGCTCTGCAACCCGGGGCCGGTCCACCGGGGCGTCACGGTGAGCAGCCAGTCGGCGGTGACCGGCTCGTCGCCGAACGGGATGCCGACCAGGTTGATCCGGGAGCCGTCGGCGGACACGTCGACCCGGGCCGGCGCCCCGGCCCGGTCGGTCACGTCGAACCGGCCGACGGCGAGGTACGGCCCGGTGCCCCGGTGCGACGAGTCGAGCGCAGGCCGGTGATTGCCGGCCCCGGCCGGGTCGACGGCCAGCTCGGCGATCCGGGCGCTGGGCCAGGTGCGCACGTCGGCGCGCAGGAAACCGGTGGTCACCGTCCAGCCGCGCGCCACCACGCCGGCCGACCAGGTCAGCGGCGCCAGCCAGAGCCCGCCCTGACCCCAGCCGGCGTGGGTCAGGTACCAGTTCGAGCCGTCCACCACGACCTCGGCGGCGTGCGCGTCGAGCACCGTCACCTTCTCCGCGCCGTCGAAGCGCAGCGGGTCGCGGCTGCGGTAGACGGCCGTGCGCCGGTACGCGGCGCCGTAGTCGGTGCCGTCGCAGCAGACGAACAGGTACCACCACTCCCCCCGGCGCACCACGAACGGCGACTCCGTCTGCCCGCCCGCCCGGCCGGTGTGCGGCGAGGTGTACGCGATCGCGCGGCCGCTCCACGAGCGCAGGTCGGTGCTGGTCCGGTACGCCACGACATGGTTGCCGCCGGACGGGCTCGACGTGGCCGTGTAGTACATGACCCAGCGGTCGCCGACCCGGGTCACCATCGGGTCGCGGCCCTCCCACCCGTCGGTGAACAGCGGGTTGGCGGAGCTTCGGGTCCAGGTGAACAGGTCGGTCGAGGTGGCCAGGTGCATGCGGTACCGGGCGTAGTCCGGGTTACCGGCCGCGTAGAACATGTGGTAGACGCCGTTGTGGTGGACGACGTGCGGGGCCCAGATCCACTGCTCCCCGGCCCCGGGGTCGGCGGCCAGCGCCACCGGCCGTTTCGTCCACGGGCCGGTCGGGGTGGGCGCGGTGGCGTGCCCGAAGACCTTCTCGTCCTGCGGCGCGCCGGGTTCGGCGTGGGTGATGCCGAACAGGTGCCACACGCCGGTCTGCTCGTGTCGTACCAGCGTGTGGTCGTTGTAGTACCAGGTCGTCGACTCCCCGGTGCCGGGGTCGTAGACGCGTGTGGACGCGCCCCGCGCCGGTGTCTCGCCGAGCGTCTCGTACGGCGTGGTGGTGACCGCCGCGAGTGGGCCGACGCGGCGCAGCGTCACCGTGTCCAGCCCGGCGAAGAAGCCGGTGGAGGACGCGGACCGGCCGGTCACCGTGACGGTGAGGCGGTGCGTGCCTGTCGACAGGGACGCCGAGCCCAGCGGCACCGCGCCGGTACGTTGCACCGCGCCCGCGTACCCGTCGAAGAGTTGACCGACCGCCACCCCGTCGACGGCGAAGCGCAGCGTGCCGTAGTCGCCGGCCCGGGTGAGGACCGCGCCGAGGTCGTACTGCCCGGCCGGTACCGACGGCAGGGTGAGCGTCACCGCGTCACCGGCGCGGGCGCCCCGGAACCACAGTTGCCGTCCGCCGGACCAGCTCACCCCGCAGCAGTCGGCCTGCGCGCCGACCGGCGCGGTGGCGGAGACGACGGCGAGCGACTCGGCCTCGAACCGGACCGGGTCGTCGGCCGCTGCCGGTCCGGCCGGGACCGCCACCAGGGCGGTCCCGAGCAGGAGCGCCGCGAGGGCACGCCGGGCGCGCATCACGACACGCTCGGGCGGGGCAGGTCGGTGCCGGGTGCGAACTGGTCGTGCCAGCGGTTGCCCGGTGGCCCGAATCCACCGCCGGTGGAGAGCGAGACGAACACGTCGGCGGTCAGGCCCCTGGTGAACGCGACCACGTCGGCCCGGCCGTCGCCGTTGAAGTCCCCCACCCCGGGCAGCTCGTCGCCGAAGGCGAAGTGGTCGTGCCACTTCCAGGAGTTCTGCACGAAGCGGCCCCCGTCGGAGAGCGACACGAACACGTCGCCGGTCGTACCCCTGGTGAACGTCACGATGTCGTCCCGCCCGTCCCCGTCCACGTCGCCCACCGCCGGGATCTCGTCGCCGGTGGCGAAGCTGTCGTGCCACTTCCAGCCGTCCTCCACGAAGCGGGTGCCGTCGGAGAGCGACACGAACACGTCGCCGGTCGTACCCCTGGTGAACGTCACGATGTCGTCCCGCCCGTCCCCGTCCACGTCGCCCACCGTCGGGAACTCGTCGCCGAGCGCGAAGTGGTCGTGCCACTTGACGCCGGGCCCGAAGCCGGAGCCGGTGGAGAGCGCCACGTAGACGTCGGCGGCGGCGCCGCGGGTGAACGTGATGATGTCGGCGCGGCCGTCGCCGTTGACGTCGCCGACCGCCGGGATCTCGGCGCCGACGGCGAAGAAGTCGTGCCACTTGACGCCCGCGGAGTAGCCGGAGCCGGTGGAGAGCCCGACGTAGACGTCGGCGCTGTCGCCACGGGTGAACGTGATGACGTCCGCGCGGCCGTCGCCGTTGACGTCGCCGGTGAGCGGCACCTCCGCGCCGATCGCGAAGAAGTCGTTCCAGGGCCGGCTGTCCGGCACGAACCGGGTGCCGTCGGAGAGCGACGTGAACACGTCGGCGCCGGCGCCGCGGGTGAAGTCGACGGCGTCGTCGCGGCGGTCGCCGTTGGCGTCGCTGGTGTTGCGGGTACGGGTGGTGGCCGACACCTCGGCCGAGGGCGCGGCGGCGTTGCCCGACCCGTCGACAGCAACGACCCGGTAGTAGCGGGTCTGCGCGGCCGGCAGCGGACCGTGCCGGAACGTGGTGGCACGTGTGGTGCCGACCAGGTTGGCGGCGGTGATCGCCACCCCCGGGTTCCGGGACGCGTAGACGCGGTAGGAGACCACGCCGACGTCGTCGGCGGAGGGGGACCAGGTCAGGCCCAGCGCGTGCACGCGCCCGCCGGCCAGGGCGAGACCGGCGACCGGGGCCGGGGCTACGGTGTCGGTGAACGGCGCGATCATGCTGTCGGCCAGGTATCGGGCGGCGGTCCAGGCCGGCGCGCCGCTCGCCGGGGTGAGCTGGACGGTGACCGCCGAGCGGCCCGCCGTCAGCGCCGCGGGCAGCACGAACTCGTCGGCCAGCCAGCGCTGCCTGTCGTTGCCCAGCGGCTGCAGCCACACCCCGGCCGGTGTGCCGTCCACCGACACGGCCGCCTGCTGGTAGCCACCGGCCTGGTCACCGTGGCGGCGCAGCCGTACCCCCTGGTTGGCCGGGTCGATCGCCAGCCGGAAGCGGACCGGTGCGGTGGTGGCGCGGACCTGGCCGGTGTGCGGGACGTTGTCGTCGTCGCCCTCGAAGGCGGAGCTGAGCGCGGTCTGGGTCGCCCCGGAGTCGGTGTACGCGTGCGCGGCGCGGCTGGCGGCGTCGCCGGTGACGACGGTGTCGGTCCGGCGCGTGGTCACGGTGCGCTGGGTGTAGAGGAACGCGGTCGAGGCGTACTCGGCGGGCATGTCGTTGGCCGGTCCGTGCTCGATGCCGAAGCGCAGCGCGGTGCCGTACGCCACCGCGTCGCCGATCATGAGCCGGTAGGCGGCGTCGCACTCGTCGGCGCATCCGCCGCCGCGGACCAGGTGGGCGGTGTTGCCGGTGAAGACGCCGCTGTACTCGCCGCGGTTGAAGTACCAGCCCGACTCGTAGAAGTCCTCGGTGCCGGTGCCGTAGATCTGCGGCGTGGGCGAGCCGTCCACGTGCACCCGCTCGTCGCCCTCCAGGTAGTTGCGGGTGTTGCCGCCGATGATGTGGCCGCGCATGGTCTGCGAGACGCCCACGAACCGGCCCCGCCCGGACTGGTCCGCGATGATCCAGTCGGTGCCGCCGACCGTCTCGGCGCGGCGTGACTGCGTGGTGAAGTAGCCGGCGTCGCCGTCGGCGGCGAGCCGGGACGTCCACTCGGTGCCGGGCGCCGACGTCACCTCGACCTCGACGCCGCCGACTGTGGTGCCTGTCGTGTTGACGAGCGTCAGTGCGGCGGCGGTGCGGAACGGCATCGGCCACCATGCGCTGTACCAGCCGCCGGGCGCGGAGTCCATGGCGAACATCAGCGACCGGACGGTGCGCTCGCCCAGCCCGGCGCCGAAGAACTCCCCGATCGGGCTGTCCACTGTGGTACGCCCGTCGAACGTCATCCGCAGCCGCAGCCCGGCGAGCGTCGGCGCCCCGGCCGCGGCGTCCGGTACGCGCAGCCGCAGCGCGGTGATCGCGCGTGGCCCGGTCAGGGCGGCCAGTGACACCTGCCCCTGCGCCGGGGCGGTGACGGTGGCGCGCGTGGTGGAGGCGCCGGCCTGGGCGGGCTTCGGGTCGCGGGTGCCGGCGGCGCGCAGCAGCGTGACCACGTCGGTGGCCGGGTCGGCCGGATCGAACCGGGGCACCCCTGCCGCGTCGGCGAAGGTCCGGTAGGTGACGTGGTGGAACAGCGGGTTGTTCTGGGTGGTGATCCGCATGGACTCCCGGTAGGGCATGGGCACCTTGACGGTGACGCCGCCGGACGTCTGGTCGGCGTTGCTCACGAGCGGCGCGACGAACGGGCTGCCGAGCCGCCCGTCCACCAGATCCTGAAGGTCGGCCTGGACGACCACGACGCCGTCGAGTTCGACGCGGATCCAGCCGGTGGCGCGGACGTTGCCGTCGTCGCGGGTGAACCAGATCGACTGCACCTCGCCCGGACCGCGTGCCTCGGCGATTACACATCCCCCACTCCGACGCAGACACGACCAGGTGCCGACGAAGCCGTCGTCGTTGGAGCCGTCGCGGCCGAAGCTGGAGAACTGGTGGGTACGGGTGCCGGCGGCCAGCTCCGGCAGGCGGTCGAGCCGGCGGTAGGCGTCCCAGCCGATCGGTCCCTTGTCGTCG
The DNA here is from genome assembly GCF_036902745.1 of Micromonospora sp. CPCC 205554. Classification (NCBI taxonomy): domain Bacteria; kingdom Bacillati; phylum Actinomycetota; class Actinomycetes; order Micromonosporales; family Micromonosporaceae; genus Micromonospora; species Micromonospora sp. CPCC 205554. The sequence continues at coordinate 16,148 of NZ_JBAKHP010000055.1, forward strand.
GCGACGGCGAGAGCGGGAGCGGGCGCCGACGTGGCGGCCGGCGCGGCGGCGGACGAGGTCGCGGGCACGGCAACGGCCAGCAGCGCGGCTGCTGCGACGCCGGCCCAACGGCCGATGCGAAGCCTCATCGGTGTCCCTTCCGAGCGGCCGTAGGAGCCATGAGAAATCGATTGCTGGCGAGTTAACTTCGATACTTCCACGGTTGTCAATACTTCGCGCCCGGCTTTCCCTCCAGGGCAGGAATCTTCGCGGCGGGTCGGCCTGCACGCCGCGCAGCCAGGCCGGGCGGAAGCGACGCTGAAGGAAGTTTTCCGCCGGCACTCACCACCCCGTCGGGTATTGACAGGCTCCGAAGTCTGCGGTTTCACTTCTCCTCAGCGCCACCGTCCCGCCGATCGGGACGCCAGCCGCCCCTCTCTCCGACGCGAACTGTCAGGGCCCGCCCATCGGCGACACCGGCCCCTGGCTCGACACGCCCACGCGCCGCTCCGACAGTGCATCCCTCTTCCGACGAGGAGTCACCGCATGCCCAGATTCCCGACGAGTCCCGCCCGGCGGGCCCTCGTCGCGCTGCTCACCCTGGCCGCGGCCACCCTCACCGCGGTGACGGTCGCCCCGTCACCGGCACTCGCCGCGCCCACCTTCAAGGCACCGTTCCCCTGCGGGCAGCGGTGGACGTACAGCCACCACAGCGCCGAGGTGCGGCAGGCGCTGGACTTCGTCCGCGCCGACGGCGGTGTCACAGGCGGTACGCCCCAGGTGGCGTCCGCCGCCGGAGTGGCCCGGCGCTACTCGCAGCCCAGCGGCGCCGGCAACTACATCGTCATCGACCACGGCGGCGGGTGGACCACCTACTACTTCCACCTCAGCGCCTACTCGGTGCCCGACGGCGCCTACGTGCAGCAGGGGCAGCAGATCGGGATCACCAGCAGCACCGGCAACTCCTCCGGCGCGCACGTGCACTACGAGCAGCTCTACAACGGCGTCGGCCAGGTCATCTCGATCAACGGCGTCTCGCTCGCGCCGTATCCCGGCCAGTACAACCAGCGGTTCCTGGTCAGCGACAACTGCGGCACGCCACCGCCGCCGCCCGCGCCCCGCTATTTCGGTGGTTCGCCGACGGATTTCACCGGTGACGGCCGGGATGACGTGGTCGCGTT
>NZ_JBAKHP010000056.1:0-14285 GCF_036902745.1 Micromonospora sp. CPCC 205554
CTGGGTTTGAACCAGTGACCTCTTCCGTGTCAAGGAAGCGCGCTCCCACTGCGCCAATCGCCCTCGTCCAATGCCGAGGTGGAGACGGGATTTGAACCCGTGTACACGGCTTTGCAGGCCGTTGCCTCGCCTCTCGGCCACTCCACCGAGGTTGCCCCCGAACTGCGTGGCGGCATCTCCGAGCGGACGACGGGATTCGAACCCGCGACCCTCACCTTGGCAAGGTGATGCGCTACCAGCTGCGCTACGTCCGCACGCCCCCGGTGTTATCCGGTGACGGATGAGAACTTTAGCCGAGCCCGGGAACGGTTGCCAAATCGGGTCCCCTTCCGGCGCGTCCGGATGTCGCCGGCGCCCCACCCCGCAGGCTTCCTAGGAGCCTGGATGGTTGGCCTCCGAGGCCGGCGGGCAGGGCCGCGACCTGCGGAATCCGCTCGGCGAGCCGAGTGTCCGGCATCCGACTGTCCTGCCGCCGACCGGCCGCCTCGGTAACTCCCTGTGGTCATACGGATGGGTTACCGTAACGCCGTGACGAGACGAGCCGCCGAGATCCGCCTGGACGCGCTGCTGCGTACGGCCTGCGAGGTGATCGCGGAAAGAGGGCTCGCCAACACCCGCACCGCGGACGTGGCCGAGGCAGCCGGGGTCAGCCAGGCGCTCGTCTTCTACCACTTCGCGACGAAGGACCGTCTGCTCGCGCAGGCCTTCGCGTACGCGGTCGAGCAGGATCTGGCCCGCCTCGACGCGGTGCTGCGCTCCTCCGCCCCGCCGCTGGCGAAGCTGCGCCGGATGCTGCGCCTCTACGCACCGACCGGCCGGGCCACCTCCTGGTCGATGTGGATCGACGGCTGGGCGGAGTCGCTGCGCACCCCCGAGTTGGAGAAGCTCTCCCGCCGCCTCGACCTGCGGTGGCGGCAGGACCTGGCCGCGGTGATCACCGCCGGCGTCGCCGAGGGCACGTTCGACTGCCCCGACCCGGCCGGCGCGGCCTGGCGGATCAGCGCGGTGATGGACGGGCTGGCGGTTCAGCTCGCGGTGCACGAGCGGGTGATCACCCGCCGCCAGATCGCCGAGTGGATCCGCCTGGTGGCCGCCCGGGAGCTGGGCCTGGAGCCCAGCCAGCTCGACTGACCACCCGCACCCGCTCCCCCGTCCGCGCGGGCTCGCCCCGCGCCGTTGATCAAGGACTTCGTGTCCTGGAACGGCCCTGGCGGAGACACAAACTCCTTGATCACCGGGGAAGGCCCCGGGGCAGGGCGTCAGTGCCAGCGAGGACGGGGGCGTTCGAAGGGAGGCGGGAGTTCGGGGTCGGCGGACGGCCGCAGCAGGCGGCGCATCCGCAGCAGCAGACCGGCGCCGAGGAACAGCAGCAGCCCGCCGAGCAGGAACGCGGCCTGCACCAGGCCGAATCCGCCGCTGTCCGCCACCGGCCGCCCGGCCACGCCACCCGGCGCGGGAGGCTCCACCACCGCGGCGTCGGTCGGCTCGTCGGTGGGCTCCTCGTCGGGCGCCTCGGTGGGCGGCTCGCCGGTCGGCGTGTCAGTGGGTTCCGCGCTCGGCGAAGGCGTCGGTGACGCCGCCTCCTCCCCCACCACCTCACGGGAGGCGGTCCGCCGGGCCAGCAGCCGCAACTGCGGGTCGTACGCCTCGGCGGCGAAGCTCACCCGCCCGCGCCCGACGTCCTCGGCGAACGCCACCCGGTAGCGGGCGGTCACGGTACGGCCGGGGCAGAGCACACCCGGATCCAGTTGCCGGTCGGTGAGCCGGGCGGTGTCTCCCTCGGTGCGGATCTCCAGCGGGAACGATCCGCTGTCCTCCACCCGGTCCACCTTGAGCTGGTCCAGCCGCAGGCCCTGCACCCGCACCAGCATCGACCAGCGCACCTTGACACAGCCGCCCCCGTCGGAGCGGGACACCACGGCGGACAGCGTCTCCACCCGGTTCCCGGCGGTGAACTCGTCCGGCAGGCCGCTCAACTCGGTGGAGAAGGCCGCCGCCGCCCGCGCCGGCAGGGCTCCGCCGTACCCGGTCCCGGCCACGAAGGTCAGCACCAGTCCGATCCGTAGCGCGTGCCGCCACCCGCTCACCACGCCTCCTCACCTCGGTCGTGTCCACAGGCAACGCTAGGAGCGCGCCGGGCACGCCGGTAGACGGGCGTGTTCGCATCCAACGCCACAACACGGGGGCTGTTTCACCGAGCGTGGTGAACCGGTCACGACCGTGCCGCGACACGCCCGGGATGCGGGTACGGAACCGGGGTGGGACACAATTCTCCGGTGTCCGAGCTGTCCGCCGCGTTCGTCCGGCTGCACGCCCGCCTCGCCCCGGTGGCGTTCGTACCCGAGGTGCGGCTGCACCAGGCCGACGAGCCGATCGGTCTGTGGGAGCTGACCGAGGGCGAGTTCCGCAGCTCCCAGCCGCCGCCGTTCTGGGCGTTCGCCTGGGCCGGCGGGCAGGGCCTGGCCCGCTACGTCACCGACCACCCCGACCTGGTCGCCGGCCGCCGGGTGCTCGACCTGGCCTCCGGCTCCGGCCTGGTCGCCATCGCCGCCGCCCGCGCCGGGGCCGCCGCCGTCCGGGCGGTCGAGGTGGACGAGCGGGCCGTGGCCGCCGTCGCGCTCAACGCCGAGGCCAACGGGGTACGCGTCGACGCCGAACTCGGCGACATCCTCGACTCCGACGCGGGCGACGCCGAGGTGGTGCTGGCCGGGGACGTCTTCTACAGCGAGGCGATGGCCCGCCGCGTGCTGCGCTTCCTGCTCCGGGCCGCCCGCGCCGGTGCCCGGGTGCTGGTGGGCGACCCGGGCCGGGCGTTCCTGCCCCGCGAGCGCTTCCACGAGCTGGCCGCGTACGACGTGCCGGTGTCCGAGGCGCTGGAGAGCGTACGGGTGAAGCACACCACCGTCTGGGAGCTGGACCCGAACCCGCCCGGTGCCCGCCGCTAGCGTTACCGCGTGCTGTTCCGGGGCTGGGGGGAGTCCGTCGACGGACAGTGGCCCGACGTGGCCACGGTGGTCGACCACGTCGGCGTGCCGCACCTGGTGGTGACCCGGCACGCGCTCGTCCGCAAGGTGCTCACCGATCCGGTGACGTTCCGGCCGGACAACGCGCTCGACGCGGTCACCCCGATCCCGGTGGCCGCGCTGCGGGTGCTCGCCGGGCACCGGTTCCGGCTGCCGCCGACACTGGCGAACAACGGCGGCGCCGACCACCCGGAGATCCGGGGCATCGTCGCCGACGCGCTGCACCCGCACCGGGTGGACGCCCAGCGCCGGTGGCTGACCGGGCTGGTCCGGGAGCGGGTGGCCGGGCTGGCGGCGGAGCTGGACGCGGGCCGCCCGGTCGACCTGTACGCCGGGCTCGCCGCCGACCTGCCGCTGTTGGTGCTGGCCCGGCTGGTCGAGCTGCCGGACGCCCCGGTCGGCGCGGTGAAGGACTTCGCCCGCGCCGCGCTGGAGCTGTTCTGGGCGCCGCTGGACGCCGACCGGCAGCTCGCGCTGGCCGCCGAGGTGGGCCGGTTCCACACCGTGCTGCGGGAGTTCGCCGCCACCGGGGGCGGGCTCGCCGCGCGGCTGCGCGAGGCCGGGCACTCCCCCGACGTGGTGGTCGGGGCGCTGTTCTTCCTGCTGGTCGCCGGTCAGGAGACCACCTCGCAGTTCCTCACCCTGCTGCTGCACCGGCTGTCCGGCGAACCGGCGGTACGGGCCGGGCTGCGCGCCGGGGAGATCGACGTGGACGACGTGGTCGAGGAGGGGCTGCGGCTGGAGCCGCCGATCGTCACCTGGCGGCGGGTGGCAGCCGTCGACACCACGCTCGGCGAGGTCCCCGTACCGGCGGGCACCAGCGTGGTGGCGTGGCTGGCCCGCGCCGGGCGCGACCCGGACGTGGTCGGCGCGCCGGGCGAGTTCCGTCCCGGGCAGCCCGGCTCGCGGCGGCATCTGGCGTTCGGCGCCGGGCCGCACCGGTGCGTCGGCGCGCAGCTGGCCCGGATGGAGGCCGCCGTGGTGGTCGCCGAGGCGGCAGCGCTGCTCGACGGCGTGACGGTGGTGCGTCCGCCGTGGTGCCCGGACAACCTCACCTTCCGGATGCCGGACGCGTTCGTGGTCCGCCGCACCTGACGAAAGTCAGTGCGGGCCGCTGCCGTTCGACGGCGGTGCGGCGGCATCCCGGCTGAATAGCGTCGCCGCATGATCACACTTCGTGCGTTGACGAAACGGTTCGGCGACGTGACAGCCGTCGACGACCTGACCGTCGAGATCCGCCCCGGGCAGGTCACCGGGTTCCTCGGCCCGAACGGCGCCGGCAAGTCCACCACCATGCGGATGGTGCTCGGCCTGGACCGGCCCACCGCCGGGCAGGCCCTGGTCAACGGCCGGGACTACCGCACGTTGCGGCACCCGCTGCACGAGGTCGGCGCGCTGCTCGACGCCACCGGCGTGCACCCGGCCCGCTCCGGCGTGGCGCACCTGCGGTCGATGGCGCGCAGCAACGGCGTACCGGCCCGGCGGGTGACCGAGGTGCTCGACCTGGTCGGCCTGGACGCCCGCGCCGCCGGTAAGCCGGGCCGCGCGCTGTCGCTGGGCATGGGTCAGCGCCTCGGCATCGCGGGCGCGCTGCTCGGCGACCCGCCGGTGCTGCTGCTCGACGAGCCGGTCAACGGGCTCGACCCGGACGGCGTGCGGTGGATCCGGGGCTTCACCCGCCGCCTCGCCGACGAGGGACGCACCGTCCTCGTCTCCAGCCACCTGATGAGCGAGATGCAGCAGACCGCCGACCGGGTGGTGGTGCTGGGGCGCGGCCGGCTGGTCGCGGACGCGCCGCTGGCCGAGCTGATCGCCGCCCGGCCCGCCGCGTCGGTCCGGGTACGCGGGCCCGAGCCGGCCGCGCTCGCCGCGCTCGGCGACCGGCTCGCCGCCGAGGGCGCGACCGTCACCGCCGACGAGGGCGGGATGTCCGTCGCCGGCAGCACCGCCGGCCGCGTCGGCGACCTGGCGCACGAGATGGGGGTACGCCTGCACGAGCTGACCCCCGTCGCCCCCTCCCTGGAGGAGGCGTTCCTGGAGCTGACCGCCGACAGCGTGGAGTACGCCGCCGGCCCGACCCGAGGTGGAACCCGATGACCGCACAGTCCACGCTCGACCCGGCCCGGCGGACCGCCCGGCCCGCCCCCGCCGGACATCCGCTCGCCGGGGCGGTGGCCGCCGAGTGGACGAAACTCTGGTCGGTCCGCTCCACCTGGTGGACGCTGCTCGCGGCGGTGCTGACCATGGCGGCCACGAGCGGCCAGCTCGCGATCTACGCGCAGAACGCCAACACCGACGACGACCCGGCCAACAACCCGGGCGTGGTCGGCGTCGGCGAGATCGTGGCCGGGTCGCTGGAGCTGACCCAGTACGTCGTGCTGGCGCTCGGCCTGTTCGCGATCAGCAGCGAGTTCACCACCGGCACGATCCGCACCACGCTGCGGTGCACCCCGTCGCGGGGACGGGTGCTGGCGGCCAAGGCGATCGTGGTGGGCGCGGTGACGTTCGGCCTCGGGCTGCTGCTCGGCAGCGTCGGCGCGGTGACGGCCCGGCCGGTGCTGGGCGAGTGGGGTAGCGCCCCGCTGGGCGGCACCGTGACCGACGTGGTCGCCGCCGCGTTGTATCTGGCGCTCGCCGGTGTGCTGGCGCTCGGCCTGGCGGCGGCGCTGCGCGGCGCGGTACTGACCCTGACCGTGCTGTTCGCGCTGCTGATGATCGTGCCGCTGTCGTTGCAGGAGCCGGACATCACGGTGCTGACCCGGATCGCCGACGCGTTCCCCGGCGTGGCCGGCAACCACTTCCTGGCCGGGGACACCGAGCCGTACCCGGCGGCGGCAGGGCTGCTGGTGCTCGCCGCCTGGACCGCCGCCGCGCTGGTGCTGGGCCGGTGGGCACTGGCCCGGCGCGACGCCTGAGCGGGGCGGGGCTGGTCAGCCGGCGGGCGGGACCAGCCCCGCCTCGTACGCGAGGATCGCCGCCTGCACCCGGTTGCGCACGTCCAGCCGGGTGAAGATGCTGGTCAGATAGCTCTTCACGGTGCCCTCGACCAGGTGCAGCCGGCGGGCGATCTCGGCGTTCGACAGTCCCGCGCCGACCAGCGCCAGCACGTCGCGTTCCCGGTCGGTCAGCCCGGCCAGCCGGTCCCGCGCGTACGGGCCACGGGCCAGCCGGCCGCCGCTCAGCTCGATCACCCGGCGGGCCACCCGCGGCGACAGGTACGCCCCGCCGTCGGCCACCGCCCGCACCCCGGCCAGCAGTTCGCGCGGGTCACCGGACTTGAGCAGGAACCCGGCGGCGCCGTGGCCGAGCGCGCGGGCGATCAGGTCGTCGTCGCCGAACGTGGTGAGCATGACCGCCGCCGTCTCCGGCACCAGCCGGCGGATCTGCGCGGCGGCGCTGAGCCCGTCGCAGCGGGGCATCCGGATGTCCAGCAGCGCCACCCGGGGCCGGTACGCGCGGACCAGTTCCACCGCCGCGAGGCCGTCGCCCGCCTCACCGACCACCTCGATGCCGGGGTCGGCGGCCAGGATCGCCCGGACCCCGGCCCGGACCAGCGCCTCGTCGTCGGCGAGCACCACCCGCAGCGGGCGGTCGTGGTCGTCGCTCATGGTTCGATCTGCTCCTTGCTGACCAGCCGCCCGTCGGCGAAGCAGAGCCGCCAGGCCGCCTGGGCGAACGGGAAGTTGCCGTCGGTGTAGAACTCGCAGCCCGGCACCGCGCCGGTCGCGGGCGGGTCGGCCTGGCGGCGGGGCAGCCCGAGCGCGTCACGCGGCTCACCCAGCCGCAGCCGTTCGTAGCCGGCCCGGTCCAGCACGGCACCGGCCGTGGCGAGCGGGTAGTAGACGAGCGCCAGCACCAGTGCGAGCCCGGCGGGCGCGCCGATCGCGACGAGCAGGCTGCGCCGCAACCGCCGCCGGGCCTCCCGCAGCCGCCGGGCCGCGTCCCCGGGCTCACCCCGCCGGGGTACGCCGGCACCGGCGAGCGGGTCGGCGTCGCTGTCAGCAGATCGCGGAGCGGGCGCCCCGTCCAGCGGGACGCGGGCGGTGACCGTCCAGCCGCCGTCGCGGGGACCGGCGTCCAGGGTGCCGCCGGTGAGGCGTACCCGCTCGCGCAGCGCCAGCAACCCGGAGCCGTGCGACGGCGGCCCGGGCAGCGGACCGGCCGGCGGCGGCGCGTTCACCACCGCGACGGTCACCGCGCCGGCGTCGCGCGCCACGTCGACGGTGACCGGGGCGCCAGGGGCGTAGCGGGCGGCGTTGGTGAGCGCCTCCCGGACCACCCGGTGCACCGCGTGCGCGGGCAGCGGCGGCAGGTCCGCCTCGTCGGCGCGCAGGTCGATTGTCATCCCGGCGTCGCGCGCGCCGTCGACCACGTCGGCGACCGTCTCCCCCGGCGGCCGCAGTGTGCGTTCCTCACGCAGCACCCCGATCACGTCGTGCAGGCGTTCGGTGGCGGCGGCGACGCTCGCCCGCAGCTCACCGGCCGCCGCCCGGTGCGCCGGGGACAGGTCGGGCGCCAGTTCCAGCGCACCCGCCCGCAGCGCGATGAGGCTCAGGTCGTGGCCGAGCGAGTCGTGCATGTCCTGGGCGATGCGGGCCCGCTCGCGCAGGCGTACCCGCTCGACCTCGGCCCGGCGTTCGGCCTGGGCGTGCCGCAGCCCGGCGTCGGCGAGTGCGCGGTGCTGCCGCCGCAGCCGGCCCAGCAGCCAGGGGAACACCCCGGCGAACAGCAGCACGGAGGCGAGCAGGAACCAGGTGGACGGCTCGGTGCCGAGCAGCCCCAGGTTGAGCACCGAGCCGGTGACCGCGATGGCGGCGAAGACGGCTGCGGCCGGTGCGGCCCGGTCGCTGCGCCGCCCGGCCAGGTAGCCGAAGACCGGGATGGCGAACACCACGTTGCCGTCGACGAGCGAGCCCGCCACCACCGCGAGCACCGCGACCAGCGGCCACCGGCGCCCGATCCACACCGCCGTGCCGAGCAGCGCCAGCGCGGCGGCCAGCGGCGGCAGCTCGCCGATCTGCGGCGGGGTGAGCCGGCCGTACGCCACAGGCGCCGCGAGTACGGCCCAGAGCAGCAGGTCACCGGCCCGGCGTTGTCGTTCGCGGGGTTCCACGGCGGTCACGCTACCCACGCCCGGCCGGGCCGGGCACCGACGAAAGTCAGGTCTCCTCGGCCCAGGCCCGCCAGTCGTCGAGCACGCCGTACAGGGCGGGGGTCAGCCAGCCGGGCGCGGACCGGCGGAACACGCCCGGGTCCATCCCGCCCGCGCCGGCCGGCACCGCGCCGAGCAGGTTCGGCACCAGCTCGGACAGGTTGAGCCAGTGCACCAGCTCCGGTTCGGCCGGCCAGGCGCCGATCACCACGCCCGCCGGGACGGCCCGCCGGTCCAGCGCCTCCAGCGTCAGCGCGGTGTGGTTGAGCGTGCCGAGCCCGGCCCGCGCCACCACCACCGCGGGCGCGCCGAGCGACACCGCCAGGTCGGCCACCGTCCACGGCTCGCCGGACGGGCGCAGCCCCATCGGTACGAGCAGCCCGCCCGCGCCCTCGACCAGCACCAGGTCGTGCTTGTCGGCCTCCTCGCGGACGGCGTCGACCGCGTTGTACAGCTCCAGCGGCGGCAGCTCCGCCACCCGGGCCGCGGCCAGCGGGGCCAGCGGGTCGGGGTAGCTCGCCAGCGTCCGGCCGGTCAGCGGCGCGGCCAGCCGGGTCACCGAGTCGACGTCGCCGGGCTCGCCTGTCGCCGTACCCGTCTGGCCGGGCTTGACCACGGCGACCCGCAGGCCGGCCGCCTGCGCGGCGGCGGCGACGGCGGCGGTCACCACCGTCTTGCCGACCTCGGTGTCCGTGCCGGTCACCAGCACCGGCCCGGTCCAGGCGTCGCCGAGGCTCATGGCGCACACTCCACGATCACGTCCAGGGCCCGGTCGAAGTCGGCCCGGTCCACCCCGGCGCTGACGGTGAGCCGCAGCCGGGAGCGGCTGTCCGGCGTGGACGGGGGACGGAAGCAGCCGACCGCGACGCCCCGGTCCCGGCAGGCGGCGGCCCAGGCGGTCGCCTCCTGCGGGCCGGGCGCGGTCACCGAGATCACGGCGCCGTCCGGGGCGGACACGGACAGCCCGGCCCCGCCGAGCCGGCGCACCGCCGCGGCGACCCGGTCGGCCAGCTCGGCACGCAGCCCGTCACCGGTGCGGGCCAGGCGCACCGCGGCGCGGACCCCGGCCACCACGGCGGGCGGCGGCGCGGTGTCGAAGATGAACGTGCGGCCGGTCTCCACCAGGTGCCGGACGAACTCGGCCGGCCCGGCGACCACGCCGCCTGCCCCGCCGAGCGCCTTGGACAGCGTCGCGGTGACCACCACGTCGGGCGCGCCGGCCAGCCCGGCGGCGGCCACCCCGCCGGCCCCGGCCGGACCGGTGACGCCGAGCGCGTGCGCGTCGTCGACGAGCAGCAGCGCACCGTGGCGGCGGGCCACCGCGTGCAGCTCCGCGAGCGGGGCCAGGTCGCCGTCGACGGAGAAGACCGACTCGGTCACCACCACCGCCGGGCGGCCCGGCGCGGCGGCCAGCGCCGCGGCCACCGCCGCGACGTCGGCGTGCGGCGTCACGAGCGTCTCGGCGCCGGAGATCCGGCAGCCGTCGATCAGCGAGGCGTGGTTGTGGGCGTCGGAGACGAGCAGGGTACGCGGCTGCGTCAGCCCCCGGACGGCGGCGAGGTTGGCCAGGTAGCCGGAGGAGAACACCAGCGCCCGGTCGACGCCGAGCCAGCCGGCCAGGTCGTCCTCCAGGGCGTGGTGGGCGTCGGTGGACCCGCGCACCAGACGCGACCCGGTGGCGCCCAGCCCGTACCCGGACAGGGCCTCTGCTGCGGCGGCGGTGACCTCTGGGTGGGTGGCCAGGCCGAGGTAGTCGTTGCCGGCCAGGTCGACCACGGTGTCGTCGGCGGCCCGGGGGCGCAGCGTGCGGGTCAGCCCCGCCCGGGCCCGCAGCTCGGCGCGGCGGTCCAGGGCCGCCAGCCAGTCCGCCACCGTGCCGTCCCCTCCCGCCGACCACCCGCCCCGCCGGGCGCTTCCGCGGGGCGAAGTTACCACCCGCGCCGAGGGCCCCGGCGTGGCGCGGTCCCGGCTCGCCGGAGGGCCGGCGGCGGCGGTTTCCCGCGCTCACGGTGGCCTGTTAGGTTACGAGCCATGCCAGAGATCCTCGACCAGGCCCGCGAGCGGGTGCTGGGCAACGGCGTCGGCCTCGACGAGGCCGGCGTCCTCGCGGTGCTGAACCTGCCCGACGAGCACCTGCCCGCCGCGCTCCAGCTCGCCCACGAGGTCCGGATGCGCTGGTGCGGCCCGGAGGTCGAGGTCGAGGGCATCGTCTCGCTGAAGACCGGCGGCTGCCCCGAGGACTGCCACTTCTGCTCGCAGTCCGGCCTGTTCACCTCCCCGGTCCGCTCGGTCTGGCTGGACATCCCGGCGCTGGTGGAGGCCGCGAAGCAGACCGCCGCGACCGGGGCGACGGAGTTCTGCATCGTGGCCGCCGTGCGCGGCCCGGACGCCCGGCTGATGAAGCAGATGCGCGAGGGCGTCGCCGCCATCCGCGCCGAGGTCGACATCCAGGTCGCCGCCTCGCTCGGCATGCTCACCAAGGAGCAGGTCGACGAGCTGGTCGAGATGGGCGTGCACCGCTACAACCACAATCTGGAGACCTGCCGCTCCTACTTCCCGAACGTGGTCACCACGCACTCCTGGGAGGAGCGCTGGGAGACGCTGCGGATGGTCCGCGAGTCCGGCATGGAGGTCTGCTGCGGCGGCATCCTCGGTCTCGGCGAGACGGTCGAGCAGCGCGCCGAGTTCGCCGCCCAGCTCGCCGAGCTGGACCCGCACGAGGTGCCGCTGAACTTCCTCAACCCGCGCCCCGGCACGCCGCTCGGCGACCGCCCGGTGGTGGAGGGCAAGGACGCGCTGCGCGCCATCGCCGCGTTCCGGCTGGCCATGCCGCGCACCATCCTGCGGTACGCGGGCGGCCGCGAACTCACCCTCGGTGACCTCGGCACCCGCGACGGTCTGCTCGGCGGCATCAACGCGGTGATCGTCGGCAACTACCTGACCACGCTGGGCCGACCCGCGACGGCCGACCTGAAGCTGCTGGAAGACCTGAAGATGCCGGTGAAGGCGCTCTCGGCGACCCTGTGAGGCAGCGGTGACCGAATCCTCCCCCGCCACGGCGGCCCTCCCCGCCGCGCTCTGGTGCGACAGGTGCGGCGAGTCGGTGGCGGCCGGGCCGCACCCGGCGTGCGAGGCGGCGCGGACGTGGGAGCCACCGCGCTGGTGCGCGTCCTGCCGGCGGCGGATGAAGGTGCAGGTCGTACCGGCCGGCTGGTCGGCGGTCTGCGTCGAGCACGGCGAGCGGCGGGGCTGAGGCGTGCTGCGGGGGCGGGCGGTGACGCTGCGGCCGGTGACCGACGCCGACGTGCCCGCCCTGGCCGCGATCCGGGCCACCCCCGAGGTGCGCCGCTGGTGGCGCGGCGGGGACGACCTGGCCGCATCGGTGCGGGCCGACCTGGCCGACGACGCGGTGACGACCTACGCGGTCGAGCACGACGGCAGGCTGATCGGCGCGATCCAGTGGTACGCCGAGACCGACCCGGACTACCGCCACGCCAGCCTGGACATCTTCCTCGACCCGGCGGTACGCGGCTCGGGGCTGGGCGGCGACGCGATCCGCACGCTGGTCCGGCATCTGATCGACGAGTACGGTCACCACCGGTTCACCATCGACCCGGCGGCGGCGAACACGGCGGCGATCCGGGCGTACGCGAAGGTCGGGTTCCGCCCGGTGGGCATCATGCGCCGCTACGAGCGCGGCGCGGACGGGCGCTGGCACGACGCGCTGCTGATGGACCTGCTCGCCGAGGACCTGGCCGGCTGAGTCAGCCTTCCCAGAGCAGGTGCCCGTCGGGCAGGCGGCGGGCGCCCTCGGCGGGCCGGTGCGGGCTGAGCCGCCCGTCCGGCATGAGGTGCGACACCGGCACCTCGCGGCCGAGCACGGCGACGTCGGCGATCAGCCGCCGGTGGCAGCGCCACCAGACGCTCTCGCTGCACATCACCACGGTTCTCCGCAGCGCGGCATCGGCCAGCACCTCGTCCAGTGCGGCGTCGAAGTCGGGCGTGCGGGTGTACGCGGCGTACGCCCGGAAGGCGGCGACCGTCCACCAGGTGTCCGGTTCCGGCTCGCCGGCGCGGACATGCCGGCGGCCGCCGAGGCGCGGCTCCCAGCGGTAGTCGATGCCCCGTTCGGGCAGCCAGCGTTCGAGGGCCTCGCGGCGGACGTCCGGGTTGGTCCGGCTGGCCGGGTAGCGGCGCACGTCCACGACCAGGGCGACAGCCGCGCCGGCCAGCAGGTCCCCGAGCTGGTCACGGTGGGCGGCTCCGTGTCCGACGGTCAGCAGCATGCGCTCCACCGACCCAGCTTGCCCCGGGTCGCCGTCGTCCGCCCGCCGGCCGGGCCGGGCCACCGGAACGGGCGTGCCCGGCACCGTACGGGTGCCGGGCACGCCCTCCTCGAACTGTGTGACGGTCAGCGCTGGAGGGTCAGCACACCCGGCCGCCACGGCAGCAGGTTGTAGTCGCCGCCCGCACTGGGGTTCTTGCCCTGGTACAAGAACTGCAGATTGCAGGCGTCGACGGTCTTGGTCTGGTCGGGGTTGGTGCGGACCAGGTCACCGTGGCTGATGTCGTTGGTCCACGTCGCGCCGCTGTTGGCCTTGCCGGCGAACGGGTTGCTCTCGGTGGCGGCCTGCGGGGTCCACGAGCCGTTCAGGCTGCTGGACGTGAACGACCGGAAGTAGCGGCCCTGGCTCCCGATCGCCTCGACGATCATGAGGTACTGGTTCTGGCCCGCCACCTTGTAGACCTCGACGCCCTCGAACAGGTTGTTCGTCGAGTCGGTCATGATCGTCGTGTAGCTCGAACCGAAGCTGCCCGGGAAGTTCCCGAGCGGCATGCTCGACCGGTAGATCTTGCCGTTGTCCCCGGCGAAGAACAGGTACATGTTCTGGTCGTCACCGATCAGGGTCTGGTCGATGACGCCGTACGGGGCGTCCGGCAGGGTGGCGGTGGACAGCGTCTGCGCCGAGGACCAGCCGTTGGCGTTCGTCGGGTCGCTCGACGTCTTGTAGCTGAACGAGGTCGGTCCCCACTGGTACGCCAGCACCCAGATGTTCTTCGGCGCGAAGTACAGCAGCGTGGGCGCCACGGTGCCCTGGCTCATCCCGTTCTGGCCGGCCGAGGCCATGTCGGACCAGTTCGTGAACGGGGTGAAGTTCATCGAGCTGTACTGGCCGCTGCTGTTGACGTACGACCCGTAGACCAGGTGCTTGCCGTTGTGGACCACGTTGGTGAAGTCCTTGAGCGAGACCCAGCCGTTCTGCGGGTTGGCCAGCGCGCCGGTCGACGACCACCGGTAGGTCGACGGGAGCGCGCAGCCGCCCGGCGGCGGCGTCGTGGTCGGCGGCGGCGAGGACGGGGGCGGCGTGGTGCCGCCACCGAAGTCGGTCCGCCACTGCTGGTTGGTCTGCCCGTGGCAGTCGTACAGCTGGATCTGCTGGCCGTTGCCGGTGCCCCAGACGTCCAGGCACCGGCCGGACTGCACGCCGCTGATGGTGCCGTTGGAGTTGATGTTCCACTGCTGGTTCGACTGGCCGTTGCAGTCCCAGATGATGATTCCGGTGCCGTTCCCGGTGGCCGCGCCGTTCGCGTCGAGGCACTTGCTGCCGTAGACCATCAGCTGCTTGCTGGAGGTGTACGTCCACTGCTGGTCGGACTGACCGTTGCAGTCCCAGAGCTGGACGCGGGTGCCGTTGGTCTGGGTGGCGTTCGGTACGTCGACGCACCGGCCCGACTGGGCTCCGACGATCCGGCCGGCGCCACCGCTCGGCGGCGGTCCCGTGGTGGGGGTCGCGGTGGGCCCCGAGGTCGGGGCGGCGGCGTTGAGCGCGTTGAGGACCGAGGTGTACGCGGCCTTCTTGTTGCCGCTGCCGTCGAACAGCAGCGGGTTCTCGCCGGAGCGCCAGGAGTCGCTGTCGCGGACGCCCCACACGGTGATGCCGATGCACCGCGGGACGTTGATGCACGCCTGGGTCAGCCCGGCGTACTGGCTGGTCGAGGCATTGGTGACGTCCGCCTCGGTCAGCGCGACGTCCACGCCGAGCGCCGCGAAGTTCTGCAGCGTGGTCTGGAAGTTGCCGGGCAGCGAGCTGCCGCCGGTGAAGTGGGTC
>NZ_JBAKHP010000057.1:0-8906 GCF_036902745.1 Micromonospora sp. CPCC 205554
CCTGTTGAGTTCTCAAAGAACAACCACACACCAACCAGAAGCCCCACATCCGCGGAACCCCCGACCGGGGCATTTCGTTCGTTCACCCGCCGCTCTCGCGGCTGGCACTTTTACTACGTTACCGCACCGTCTCTGCCGTGTCAAACCGTGTGTCCCGGTCTGTCGTGCTTCGTACGGGTTGGCGCCGCTGAGCACGC
This sequence comes from Micromonospora sp. CPCC 205554, assembly GCF_036902745.1. NCBI lineage: Bacteria > Bacillati > Actinomycetota > Actinomycetes > Micromonosporales > Micromonosporaceae > Micromonospora > Micromonospora sp. CPCC 205554. The sequence continues at coordinate 198 of NZ_JBAKHP010000057.1, forward strand.
GCAGCAGTCACCCGTTGCGCTTGATCATCGGATTTGGCAGGCCGGCCGCCCGCGGTTTCCCGCTGGCCCGTCCGTTTCCCTGCCGGTCGACAACCTTACCCGGTCGGTTCCGCTCCGCCAAATCCGCCCTGCGGCGTTTCAGCGGGCCCCGCCCGGACCGCGACCTCCAAGACCTGAAGCCTTGATCGGACCCGGCGCCAGCCCTGTTCGGTGCTCCCGGGCTTTCGTCCCGTTTGCCCCGTTCCGCGCTGGCAGAGAGAAAGTTACGCGTCTCCAGGTTTGATCGTCAAATCGGGGGGTAGCGGCGCGCGTCACACCCGTCCCGGTCCCGTTGACCAAGGAGTTCACGTCCCGATTCGGGCCCTCCGAAAACACAAACTCCTTGATCACCGGGACGGGTGCGAGGGCGGCGCCGGGGACGAGGGCGGGCTGGAAGGGCGGCGGGCGGCGCGCCAAGCCCTGATGCCCAGGACTCCTACGGTCGTGCCGATGGCCAGGGACGCGCCGATCAGCAGGGCGTGTACCCACAGGAAGCCGGTCGGGCTGCCCTCGCCGACAGAGCCGGCCGACCAGGCACGCTCGTCGTTCCAGATGGCGACCGCGAACCTCGGCCAGATCGCCCACGTCCAGACGCCGACGGCGACCAGGAACAGCGACCAACCACGTGACAGGACCATGGTCGGCCAGTATGCCAGCGCGCGATCCGCCCAGGTCAGGCCCGCGACCGGCGCCACACGCGTTTCCGTTCCCGCCGCCGGGGCACTGATTCCGTCGAGCCGATTCGACGGAGGTGCCACCGATGCAGCCGTTCAACCCGTGGACCTGGCGGGATCCGTCCGCCCTGGCCGGTGGGTACGACCAGAGCCGGCCGGACGACGTGCCGCGGCAGCGCGACGCCTCGGACGCCGACGACCGGCTGGACGCTCCCGGCCCGGGTACGCCGGTCGACCTCACCGGTTACCGGGTGGAGGCGACGGACGGGCGGATCGGCTCCATCGACGAGGCGAGCGAGGACGCGGACGCGCGTTACCTGGTGGTGGACACCGGTCCGTGGATCTTCGGCAAGAAGGTGCTGCTGCCGGCCGGCACTGTGGCGCGGGTCGACCACCTGGACCGCGTCGTGCACGTGGACCGCACCCGGGAGCAGGTGAAGGAGTCGCCCGCGTTCGACCCGGACCACTTCGCGCACCCCGAGTACCGGGAGCGGGTCGGCAGCTACTACACGGAGAGCTATCGACAGCGGTGAGCCCGGCAGGAGCCCGGCAGGAGGCAGCGGCGTAGGCCGGTGAGCGGATACCGTGTCAGTCATGGTCCGGCCGCGCAGCTGCCTCCCGGAGACCCGCAGCGGTCTCCCGGGCCACGCTGTCGACGGCCGGGAGCAGATCCTCGACGTACTCCGTGCCGGCGGACTTCGGTTCCGCGCCGGCGGGCGATGGCGGCGCTCGTTCTGACGAGCCCGCTCCACCGACCTGGGCGACCCGGGTCGTGTATCCCCGCCAGCGAACGGCACGAAAGGCGTACGACCATGTCCTCTGCACGCATGCTCACCGGCGACCGCCCGACCGGGCGACTCCACCTCGGCCACTACGTGGGCAGCATCGCCAACCGGGTGCGGCTGCACCAGCGCTACGAGAGCTTCTTCATCATCGCCGACCTGCACATGCTCACCACGCGCAACAGCCGCGCGGACATCGAGCAGGTCGCCCACAACGCCCGCGAGATGGTCACCGACATCCTCGCCGCCGGGGTGGAGCCGGAACGGGCGACGTTCTACCTCCAGTCCGCGATCCCCGAGGTCGGTGACCTGAACACGCTGTTCCAGAACCTGATCACGGTGCCCCGGCTGGAACGGGTGCCGTCGCTGAAGGAGATGACCCGGGACGCCGGCAAGGACGAGATGCCGTACGGCCTGCTCGGTTATCCGGTCCTCCAGGCCGCCGACATCCTCTGCGTGAAGGGGCAGGTCGTGCCGGTCGGGAAGGACAACGCCGCGCACGTCGAGGTGACCCGGGAGATCGCCCGGCGGTTCAACCACCTCTACGGCGAGGTCTTCCCGGTGCCCGACATGATCATGTCGGAGACTCCCACGCTCGTCGGCACCGACGGCGCCGGGAAGATGAGCAAGAGCAAGGGGAACGCGATCGCGCTCTCCGACGACGCGGCGACGGTGCGCCGCAAGGTGATGGGGATGTTCACCGACCCGAACCGGGTCCGCGCCGACGTGCCCGGCACTGTCGAGGGAAACCCGGTCTTCGAGTTCCACGACATCTTCAACCCGGACCGGGCTCAGGTGGCGGAGTTCAAGACGCGCTACCGGGCCGGCCGGGTCGGTGACGTGGAGGTCAAGGAGGCGCTGGCGACAGCGCTCAACCGCTTCCTGGACCCGATCCGGGAGCGCCGGGCCCGCTTCGAGGCGCAGCCCGGCCTGGTCGACGAGCTGATCGTCACCGGCACCGAGCGGACCCGCGAGCAGGTGCGCCGCACGCTCGTCGAGGTCCGCCGGGCGATGGGCCTGAGCAGCGCGTACACCCAGGTGCGGCGCCGGGCCGAGCGCTACCGCAAGGCCGTCGCCCCCTCGGCCTGACCACGAGCCGGTCCGGGGTACGCGCTTGCGCCGACCCCGGACCGGCCGGTTACGCTGCCGACATGGCCAGCACGCACGCGTACCCGATGACGTCCTCCGACGTCCGGCTCGGCGCGCTGCGACGCCGGCGGTCCCGCGACCGCCTGCGCTGAGCCTTCCCCTCCTGCGACCGGCGGATCGAGCCGCCGGTCGTCATCGATCGTCCTCGCTCCGCCGTCGCGTTCCCGTCAGGTGATCCGCGCGGCGGATCCACAGCGAGATCGGCGTACTCATGGATCTTGAAAGGTTGCTCAGCGACCGGCTGGCGCCGGCGTTCGCGGCGGTGGCCGGCGGCCCGGTGGACCCGGCCGTGCGGCGTTCGCAGCACGCGGACTTCCAGTCCGACGCTGCGCTGGGGCTGGCCCGGCGGCTCGGCCGTCCGCCGCGGGAGATCGCCGCGGAGGTACGGGAGCGCGCCGCGCTGGCCGACCTCTGCGCGGCGGTCGAGGTGTCCGGCCCGGGTTTCCTGAACCTCACGGTGGCCGGGCACGCGCTCGGCGGGCTGGTGTCCGCGATGGCCGCCGACCCGCGGCTCGGCGTGCCGGTGGTGGCCGAGCCGGAGACGGTGGTGGTCGACTACTCCGGGCCGAACGTGGCGAAGGAGATGCACGTCGGGCACCTGCGTTCGACGGTGATCGGGGACGCGGCGGCGCGGACGCTGGAGTGGCTCGGGCACCGGGTGCTGCGCGCCAACCACCTCGGCGACTGGGGCACGCCGTTCGGCATGCTGATCGAGCACTTGCTCGACCTGGGCGAGGCCGGGGCGGCGCAGGAGCTGTCGATGGGTGACCTGGACGGGTTCTACAAGGCGGCGCGGGCGAAGTTCGACGACGACGAGGCGTTCCGGGAGCGGTCGCGGCAGCGGGTGGTGGCGTTGCAGGGCGGCGACCCGGCGACGCTGCGACTGTGGCGGCTGCTGGTGACGCAGTCCGAGAGCTACTTCCTGACCGTGTACGGCCTGCTCGACGTGACGCTGACCGGCGACGACTTCCGGGGCGAGAGCAGCTACCACGACCAGCTCGCGCCGACTGTCGAGGAGCTGGACCGGCTCGGGCTGCTGCGGCTCAGCGACGGCGCGGACTGCGTGTTCCCGCCCGGTTCGGTGGGCCGTGACGGCGAGCCGCTGCCGCTGATCGTGCGCAAGTCCGACGGCGGGTACGGCTACCCGGCCACCGATCTGGCCGCGCTTCGGCACCGGACCGGCGCGCTCGGTGCGACCCGGCTGCTCTACGTGGTCGGGCTGCCGCAGCGGCGGCACTTCGAGATGGTGTTCGCGGTCGCCGCGCAGGCCGGCTGGCTGGCCGCGCCGGTGCGGGCCGAGCACGTCGGGTTCGGCTCGATCCTCGGCCCGGACGGGCGGATGCTGCGCAGCCGGGCCGGCGGGTCGGTGAAGCTGGTCGGGCTGCTCACCGAGGCGGTGGAGCGGGCCGTCGCGCTGGCCCGGGAGCGCAGTCCGGAACTGAGCGAGGCGGAGGCCGCCGAGGTGGGGCACGCCGTGGGCGTCGGCGCGATCAAGTACGCCGACCTGTCCGGCGACCAGCACAAGGACTACGTGCTGGACTGGGAGCGGATGCTGTCGCTGGACGGGAACACCGCGCCGTACCTCCAGTACGCGTACTCCCGGGTCCGGTCGATCCTCCGGCGGGCCGGCGCGGCGGCGCGCCCGGACGCGGAGGTCTCGCTCGCCGATGCGGCCGAGCGGGCGCTCGCCGTGGAACTGGCCGGCTTCGCCGCGGTGGTCGACGAGGTGGCGGGCAGCCTGGAGTTCCATCGGCTGACCGCGTACCTGCACCGGCTGGCGGTCGTGTTCAGCGCGTTCTACGAGCGCTGCCCGGTGCTGCGGGCCGAGGGGCCGGTCCGGGAGAGCCGGCTCGTGCTGTGCGAGCTGACCGGGCGGGTGCTGCGGCAGGGCCTGGACCTGCTGGGCATCCGTACCCCGGAACGGCTGTGAGCCCGAGGGGCCACCGGAAGCTCCTGCGGCGGTTAGCGTGACGCATCGATCGAACGCAGGGGAGGCGACCATGGCGGATCGGCGCGCGGTACTCGCTCCGGGACGTGGCTACGACACCCGGGGCCCGCTCTTCGTCTACATCGGTGAGGCGCTGCGCCGCCTCGGCTTCGAGGTGCACGAGGTGACCTGGCGGTCGATCGGGGATCTGCGCCTCGACAGCGCGCCGGAGTGGGTGGCCGAGCAGTTGGATCCGGTCCTCGACGCCGGGGTGGATCTGCTCGTGGGCAAGTCGCTCGGCAGTTTCGCCGCCCCGCTCGCCGCCGACCGGGGCATCCCGGCGGTCTGGCTGACGCCGCTGCTCACCGACCCCGCGGTACGGGAGCCGCTGGGCCGGGCCACCGCGCCGTTCCTGCTGGCCGGCGGCACCGCCGACCGGGTCTGGGACGGTGCGGTGGCGCGCCGGCTCACCCCGTACGTGGTGGAGGTCGCCGACGCCGACCACTCGATGATGGTGCCGGGACCGCTGGCGGCCTCGGCCGAGGCGCTCGGGCGGGTCTGCACCGCGGTGGAGGAGTTCGTCGCCGGCCGCTGACGGTCAGCGGCGGCGTCGCCGCGCCCACACCCCCGCCGCCACCGCCGCGACGAGCGGCACGAGGCAGCAGAGGGCCAGGACGGACAGGTGCCACGGCTTGATCGCTCCCATGGCCCGAACGATAGGCGTCGCTGTCCAGCGCTCGCGACGCCCTCGGACTGTCCGGTTCGGAAAGTGGGGCGTCGTCGCCGTCGATCCCGTGCGATCCTTCCCCCGCGCGGGCGCTCGTCCAGCGCCTGCGATCACTCACGGGGAGGACCGAGATGAGTACCCCTGCGCCCGTTTCCGGGCGTCTGCTCTCCATTTTCACCGCTGTCGCCGTCGGTTGCGCGACGGTGGTCGGCTCCACCGCGACCCCGGCCTCGGCCGATGTCGGCGGGCCGACCGATCTCACCACCGCGGGCCAGGCCTGCACGACCGAGGCGCCCGGGCCGTACCTGAGTCCGGTACGGCTCAACGCCGCGAACGCCGTCGTCCTCCAGGGCACCTACAGCGGCACGCCCCGGAGCACCGACCCGCAGGCCGACTTCCAGGTGTGGGACGTCGCCAGACCGGACGAGCCGCAGCAGTGGCGCGACGGGGTCGACCAGCAGAACAACCGGGTCTACATCCAGCTCGAAGACCCCGCCCGCCAGCTCGACGGGGTCACGTACGCGTGGCGGGTGCGCGTCCTCGACGGCGCCGACGCGTCGCCGTGGAGCGCCACCTGCTACTTCACGATCGACCGCACCGGCGGTCCGGCACCCGCAGTCGCCTCGGCGACGTACCCGTCGGGTGACTGGGACAACGCCGGTGGTGCGGTCGGCGTGGCCGGGAGCTTCACGTTCACCTCGGTTTCCGACGACACCGTCGGCTACCAGTACCGGTTCTCCGGCGCAGGCGACGAGTACGCCACGGTTCCGGCGACGAGCCTCGGCGGGCCGGCCACCGTCACCTGGACGCCGCAGGACGCGAGTCATCACTCGGTGATCGTGTACGCCCTCGACCGGGCCGGGAACTGGTCGGAGCCGAACGTCTACGAGTTCTGGGTACGGGAGACACGGCCCTCGGTCTTCTCCGCCGCCTATCCGGACTGGGGCAGCAACCTGGACTACGGCGTGGGCGTGCCAGGCGCGTTCGAGTTCACCTCGAACGTCCCCGGTACGGAGTCGTTCGCCTGGCGTATCGACGGCGACGGCCCGTCCGGTTCGGTCGCGACCGGCGGTGACCGCACGGCCACCGCGATGATCGCCCCGACCCGGGCCGGTCGCCAGACCCTGTACGTGCGCAGCGTCACCGCCGACGGCGCGACGCACCCGGAGCGGGCCTACACGTTCGTCGTCGACAACGCTCCCCGGGTCACCGGCGACGTCGACCGGTACGTGATCATCGGATCGTCGCTCCGTTTCCACCTGGCCCCGCGCATGCCCGAGGTCACGTCCTACCTCTACTGGACCCGTGACCACAACGGCAACGAGCCGGACGAGAAGACCGTCCTGCCGGCCGGCGTGGACGGCACCGCGGACCTGACCTGGACCGCCACCAGCGAGAGCACGCAGGCGCTGTACGTGCAGAGCCGTAGCGCCGACGGCACGCTCTCGCAGCCGCGGTTCATCTCCATCTCGGTGTCGGGCGCCAGCCCGTCCGTGACCCGCAGCGGCGGCGAGGTGGTGGGGTCGACCGCCACCTTCACGGCGCGCACCGAGATGGTGAACGTCGCGGAGTACGAGGTGCTCCTCAACCGCGACCCGGCCACCCGGCAGGTGCTGCCGGCCGCTGCCGACGGCACTGTCACCTTCCGGTACACGCTCACCAAGCGCGGCTACACCTACGTCACCGTGGTCGCCCGCAACGCCGCCGGGGTGCAGACCACTGAGGGCGGGACCTCGTGGTCCGTCACCGACTCACCGGTGGTCGTGTCCACTGACTTCCCCTCGTCGGGCTCCGGCAAGTTCGCGCCCGGCACCTTCACGTTCAAGCCCCGGCAGATCGGCGCCGTGAAGTACACCTACCAGATGCCCGGCGCCGAGGGCACCGTCGCGGCGGCGGCCGACGGCACGGCGACGATCACCTGGACGCCGCCGGACGCCGGCTACCACACGCTCTACGTGAAGAGCGTGACGGCGGACGGCGCCGAGTCGTTGCAGACCTACTACTCCTTCCACGTGGCGCCCGACCCGCTGACCGTGACGTCGGTGTCGCCGGCCTCGGTCGAGACGGGCGGGGTTCGGACGATCACGATCACCGGCAGCGGTTTCCACCAGGAGGACCGGGTCACTGTGACCCCGGCCGCCGGCGCGGCGCTGACCGCGACCGTGCGGAGCGTCTCCACCGACCGCCGCACCCTCACCGCCGAGGTGGATCTGACCTCCGCCGGGGTGGGCAAGGCGTCCGTCTCGGTGCGGCCGGACGACTGGAGCGACGCGGTGTCGCTCGCCGACGCGTTCTCGATCACCGCGTCTCAGGCCCTCCGGTCGGTGACCGTGCCGGTCGTCACGGGCACCGTGGCGGTGGGGGCGACCGTACGCGCGTCGACCGGCGAGTGGAGCCCCACCGCCTCGGCGTACACCTACCAGTGGGCGGCCGACGGCACCGCGATCAGCGGGGCGACCGGTCCGACGTACGTGATCCCGGCGTCCCGGCTGGGCAAGCGGCTGACGGTGACCGTCACCGCGACCAAGCCCGGGTACACGTCCGGCCAGGCCACGTCGGTGGCCACCGTGCCGGTCGCCAAGGGCCCGGCGTTGCAGGCCACCGCCCAGCCGACGATCACCGGTACGCCGCGGGTCGGCCAGACCGTGCAGGCGACCACCGGCACCTGGACGCCGGCCGCCGACTCGTACCGCTACGAGTGGCGAGTGGGCGGGGTGCTGACCGGCACCACGACGAAGACGCTGACACTGACCGCGGCGATGCGCGGCAAGGCGGTCACCGTGACCGTCGTCGCGGTGAAGGCTGGCTATGCCAACGGTCGAGCCACGAGCGCACCGTTGACCGTCCGTGCCTGACGTGACGGACGTGCGGTCTACGCGACCGGCCGGGTGGCCTTGCCGTCCAGCCACAGCGTGTCGCTGTCGTCCCGGTGCGAGCCCGTGGAGCCGACGTGCTTGGCGCTGATCTTCGGCCCGTTCTTGATCACGTGCACCAGGGCCATCGCGTGTCCCCGGCCGAGGCCGTACTCGTCCTTGAGCCAGCCCACGATCACGCCGGCCTTGACGTCGGCCGCGTCGTAGCCGCGCTCCCCGGCCTCGTCGACCAGGACGCGCGGGGTCTTGCCGGTCTTGTCCTCGATCGCGTCGAGGTACGCCTGGAAGGACATCTGCCCAACCCTTCGTCCGGGAGGTGGTGACAACCTCCACCCTCCCGGGCGGGGCGGTCCCGATCAACGACGGACCGCGCCACCATCGTTGCCTCCAGGGCAACGATCACCGCCGGGCGAGACGCCGGAGAGCCCGGCCCGCGTGGTCGCGGGCCGGGCTCTCCAGATCTCGGGGTACGTGCTCAGCGCTGGAGCGTGAGCAGTCCGGGCCGGTAGGGCAGGAGGCCGTAGTCGCCGCCGGAGTT
>NZ_JBAKHP010000058.1:0-8256 GCF_036902745.1 Micromonospora sp. CPCC 205554
CAGGTTGCTGCCACTCAGGCTCTGCATCCAGCCCGGCTGCTGCGCGTGCCACGCCAGCGTGTGGCCGCGGACCTGGAGGCCGCGCTGGGTCGCCCAGTTGTAGATCTGGTCACCGGAGGAGAAGTTGAACTGGCCCCGGTTGGGCTGCAGCGCTTCCGGCTTCATCTCGTTCTCGGCCGTGATCATGTTGAACTCACGCGCCGCGATGGTGCTGTACGTGGAGTCGCCCAGCCGGTTCGCCGCGATGGCGGTGCCGAAGTAGCGGCCCGACTGTGCCGCGGCGGCACCGAGCGTGCTCGCCGCCGCCTGGGCCAGGCTGGGCACCACGAGCGCGGCACCGGCCAGTGCCAGCGCGCTGGTGACGGCGGCCAGCACCACGCGGTGGCTGCGCCTCGGTAGATGTTTCATGACACTCCTCTGCATATCGGACGATGATGCGCTGGCGATGCCCGGCTGGACGCGGGTGGGAGCCGGCGGTGCGCCCACCCCCGCGTCACTGCCCTGAAACTTTTCGAAGATGTACCGGTAACTTCCCTGGGAAGATATCCGCGACGGCACGATCGGTCAATGTCGATGTCAACGCGAACATGGACTCGACCGGCTGATCAGCGCGGGAGTCCACAGATGTCCGTGAGAGCGAAGCGCGACGGGAACCGCGACCAGGACCGAAAGTTTCGGAGAATCCCGGCGCGACCGGTCAGCGATCGGCGGCGGCGTCGTACCGCTCGCGGTTGGCGTGCACCTCGTCCATGTGCGCCTCGGCCCACACCTTGATGCCGTACGTCAGCCGGTGCAGCGACAGACCGAGGTCGGTCAGCTCGTAGGTGACAGTCACCGGCACGCTCGGCGTCACGGTGCGGGTGACCAGGCCGTCGCGTTCCAGTGAGCGCAACGTCTGGGTGAGCATCTTCTGGCTGACCCCGGCCAGCCGGCGGGACAGCTCGGAGTAGCGCATGACCTGCGGCTCCGCGTGGTGGTCGGGACCGTCACGGCCGAGCGCGGCCAGGATCAGCGCCACCCACTTGTCGGAGATCCGGTCCAGGAGTTGCCGGCTCGGGCAGCCCGCGAGGAACGCGTCGTACTCGGCCCGCGCCTGCGCCCGCTTCTGCGCCGCCGTCTGCGTCGGCATCGTCCGCGCCTCCCACCCCGGGGTACCCAACGCACTCCGAAGTGCGTACTTCCCGAAAGAAAGTTACCCCTCCATCGTGGAGCAGGTCACCCCTCAAGAACAAAGGAGACCCGACCATGGGTACGCGTACCTTCCGCACCGCCGTCGTCCGCACCCCGGGCGGACCCGGCGCGATCGAGATCGTCGACGTCCCGGAGCGCGAGCCGGGGCCCGGCGAGGTCCGGGTGGCCGTCGCCGCGGCGGCGGTCAACCCCGTCGACCTCGGGGTCGCGGACGGCTTCTTCCACTCGCTGGGGCTGATCGACCAGCCGCACCACACCGGCCTGGGCTGGGACTTCGCTGGCACCGTCGACGCCGCCGGCCCGGGCGTGGACCTGACCGCCGGCACCCGGGTCGCCGGGCTGGTGGTCGGGTTCGACCGCGACTACGGCACGTACGCCGAGCAGCTCGTCGTGCCCACGGCCGACCTCGCGGTCGTACCCGATGATCTGGATCTGGTGGCGGCGGCGACCGTGCCGCTCAACGGCCTGGCCGCGGCGCAGGTCGTCGACCTGCTCGGCGAGCCGCCCGCCGGCGGCCGGCTGCTGGTCACCGGTGCGGCCGGCGCGGTCGGCGGCTACGTCCTCGCGCTCGCCTCGGCCCGAGGATGGCGGGTGACCGGCCTGGCGCGGGCCGACGACGAGAAGTTCGTCCGCGGCCTCGGCGCCGGCTTCACCACCGCCGGCGAACCGGGCTGGGACGCGGTCGCCGACGCGGCCGCGTGGCAGGAGCGGGCGCTCGCCCTGGTCCGCGACGGCGGCGTGTTCGTCGGCGTGCGGCCCAACGCGCAGCCGGCCGCCGAGCGCGGCGTCACCGTCCGCGTGATCGAGACCCGCGCCGACGGGGTACGCCTCGCCGACCTGCTCGCCCGCACCGCGGCCGGTGAGCTGCCGGCCCGGGTGCACGCGGTGCTGCCGCTGGACCGGGCGGCGGACGCGCACCGGGCGATGGCCGACGGCGGGGTACGCGGGCGCTACGTGCTGCGCCCCTGACCAGCGGCGACGCCGGTCGACAGCGCACCACATCCCGTGCGCCGTGACACCGCCGGCGACGCTCAGGTGATGTCGCGGCGCATCGGGACGACCACTGCGAGCGCGGCGGCGGCGACCGCGTACCCGGTCAGCAGCAGGGCGCCGGCCGCCGGTGGCAGGAGTGCGACGGCGTCGTTGCCGAGCTGCGCGGACATCGCGTCGGCGACGTAGGTGAAGTCGGTGAGCGCGGCGGTGGCTCCGCCGGGCAGGAGCGGGTAGAGCGCGTTGACGCCGGGGATCATCATCAGGACGGGCTCGGCCAGGTAGAGGTAGCCGACGACCACGCACACGGCCGCGACCTGGTTGCGGAGCAGGGCGCCCACGCCGGTGCCGACGAGCAGGTAGACAGCCATCGCGACGCCGATGCGGGCGAGCAGCGCCAGCACCGTGGGGGCGGGCAGGCCCAGCGACACGCCACGCACGGCGGCGACCGTGAACAGGGCCGCCGCGGCGGAGCCGGCCAGCGCGATCCCGTAGCCGAGGCCGACGATCGCGTGGGTGGCGAGTTTCGCGGCGAGCACCCGCCCTCGGCGCGGCGCGAACATGAACGTGACGGCGGCGGTGCCGTGCCGGTACTCGGACGTGGCCGCGAGGGCGCCGGCGGCGGCCGGCACGAAGGCGGTGAAGCCGAGGATGCCGAGGATCGACCGCAGGCCCTCCTCGGTGTGCAGGCCGGGCATCGGCGGGTCGAAGTTCTCCGGTCCGACGAGCGCCATGAGCCCGACCAGGCCGCCGCCGAGCGCGACGGCGGCGAGCAGCAGCCCGGCACACATCCGGGTCGCCAGCACCCGGCGTAGTTCCGCTCTGAGCAGGTTCATCGGGCCTCCGCCGGGTCGTTGGTCAGGTCGAGGAAGAGCTGTTCGAGGCTTGTGGTCTCGGTGACCAGCTCGTGGATCCGCAGACGGTGGTCCGCGGCGAGGTCGGCGACGCGGGGCGCGTCCAGTCCGCGTACCCGCAGGCGGCCGGGCCCGGCGGCCTCGACGGACCCGGCGGCGGCCGTCAGCGCGGCGGCCAGGGAGTCCGTGTCCGGCGAGGTGACGAGCACCGTCGGCGGGCCGGTGAGCCGGGACCACGGCCCGGCGGCGACGAGTTCGCCGCGCCGGATCACCACCACGTCGTCCACCACCTGCTGGACCTCGTGCAGGACGTGGCTGGAGACCAGCACGGTGCGGCCCTCGTCGGCGAGCCGGCGCAGCAGGCCGCGCAGCCACGACATGCCTTCCGGGTCCAGGCCGTTCGACGGTTCGTCGAGCAGCAGGACGCGAGGGTCGCCGAGCAGCGCCGTGGCGAGGCTGAGCCGTTGGCGCATGCCGGTGGAGAACCCCCGGGTACGACGGTCGGCGGCGTGCGCGAGGCCGAGCAGGTCCAGCAGTTCCGCGACGCGGCTGTCCGGGCAGCCGGCCATCGCGGCGTAGACGCCCAGGTGGTCACGGGCGGTGTGGCCGGGGTGGAACGCGTTGCCGTCGAACACCGCGCCGACGGTCCGCGACGGCTGGGCCAGCCGGCCGTAGGGCTGCCCGCCGATCGTGGCGGTGCCGCTGGTCGGCGTCACCAGTCCGGTCAGCATGCGCATCGTGGTGGTCTTGCCGGCGCCGTTCGGGCCGAGGAAGCCGGTGACCGCGCCGGGCCGCACGGTGAAGGTCAGATCGCGTACGGCGGTGACGTCGCCGTAGCACTTGGTCAGGCCCGACGCCTCGATCGGCAGGTGGTCGCCGGTCACGGCCGGCCCCTCGTCGCACGCCCGATGGTCTCGGCGAGGCCCGCCGCGGCCGGGTCGGAGACGACGACCTCGTCGAACTCTCCGCCGGCCGCCGCGCGGTCCAGCACCAGGTGCAGGCCGGGCTGACCCCGCCGGGCCGCCACGAGCTGGCGGGGACCGCCGAAGATGCCCCAGACGCCGATCTTGGCGAAGCCGGACACCGCGTACCCGCGCCGGGCGCCACGGGCCAGCCGGATCGGCTCGTCCACCGGGGCGGCGTGCCGCACGGCGGCCAGGCGCAGCGCGAACCGCTCCCGCCCGACCCACATCCGTTCCCATCCGGTGAACCGGATGTCGATCACATCGCCGTTGAGCATCACGGATGCCATCAGTCGTCGCCCTTCGTCGTGTCGGAGTCGTGCGCTGACGTGTGCGTGTCGCCGGGGGTGGCCTGGCGGTCGGCGGGCATCAGGATGGTCGCCAGCAGCCGGGGGGTCCGTCCGTCGCCGGGTCCTCTGGCGAGCAACGGGCCGACCAGCGCGTTGAGCCCGGCCGCGAACTCGTGCAGTTCGGCGTCGTTCAGGTGCAGTACGAGCTGCTGGTATCCGACGCCGTCGGCGACGAAGTCGACGGACTCCCGCGCGAGGTAGCGGGAGAACTCGGACAGCAGGCTCGACACGAACGCGGTGAAGTAGCGCGCGTGATCCTCCGGTGTCGCCGCCGCCAGGGCCGCCGGGTCCAGTGCCGCGCCGTGCGCGGGCAGCGCGTACACCCGCTCGACGGCGCCGCGGACCTTGCGCTCCTCCACCACGTCGAGCATTCCGGTCTTCACGAGCGTCGCCAGGTGCCGGTAGAGCGTGGCCTGCGGGACGTCGGGCAGCAGCTCGACCAGGTCGTGCGTGGTCACCCGGGCGCCCGCGACCGCGCGGAGGATGCGGATCCGCACCGGGTGCAGCGCGGTCTCCGCCCACCGCTCCATCGACGTCGTCACGCCGCAGACGTTATCACTATCGAGAACGATAATGATAGGACGACGAGCGAGAATTTCGCCGGACGGCGGCGGTCAGGCGGGCGGGCGGGTGTGGTGGGCCAGCACCCGCGACAGCAGGCGGGTCAGGTCCGCGCGTTCGTCCGGCGACAGCGGCGCGAGCAGGTCGTCCTGGACGGCGGCGAAACACTTCTCCAGCCGCCGCAACTGCCGCCGCCCCGCCGCGGTGATGGTGACGACGTTGCGCCGCCGGTCGGCCGGGTCCGGGCTGCGGGTGACGAACTCCCGCTCGGCGAGTTCGTTGAGCGCCGCCACCACGTCGCTGACGTGGATGCCGCTGCGTCGGCCGAGCGTCGCCTGACTGGCCGGGCCGAACTCGTCGAGCGTGGCGAGCAGCCGGAAGTGGTACCCCCGGGCGTCGACAGCCGCGAGGCCGTCGCCGACCAGCCGGCCGGCGCGTACGGCGGTCTGGGTGATCAGCCAGCTCGGCAGGCCGGCCAGGCGGGTCGGTACGAGGTCCGGCTCCGGGTTCTCCACGTGCCCAGCCTAACCGGGAACGTTGGCGGCACCAATGATCTGCGCTATCGTTGGCCGCACCAACGTTAGCGTGACCAATGATCGGAGCCACAGTGATCGAGCCGTTCCGCGTCCACGTCCCCCAGGCCGACCTCGACGACCTGGCCGACCGTCTGGCCCGCACCCGCTGGCCCGACGAGCTACCGGAGGCCGGGTGGGACTACGGCATCCCGCTGGCCCGGGTACGGGAGCTGGCCGAGCACTGGCGCACCGCGTACGACTGGCGGGCGGCCGAGGCCGAGCTGAACCGGTGTCCGCAGTTCACCACCACCATCGACGGGCAGAACATCCACTTCCTGCACGCACGCTCCGCCGACCCGGACGCGCTGCCGCTCATCCTCACGCACGGCTGGCCCGGCTCGGTCGTGGAGTTCCTCGACGTGCTCGGCCCGCTGTCCGAACAGTTCCACCTGGTCGTACCGTCGATCCCCGGGTTCGGGTTCTCCGGCCCGACCCGGGAACGCGGCTGGGACGTCGACCGCGTCGCCCGCGCCTGGGCCGAGCTGATGCGGCGGCTCGGCTACCGGCGGTACGGCGCACAGGGCGGCGACTGGGGTTCGGTCATCTCCACCCGGCTCGGCGGCATCGACCCGGACCACGTCGTCGGCGTACACCTCAACTACCTGCCCACGCCCCCGCCGCCCGGCTGGACCGGGGAGGCCGGACTGTCCGACGGGGACCGGGACCGGCTCGCCCGGATCATGGCGCTCAAGACGCAGCGGCATCCCCATCAGGTGCTCTACGCCAGCCGGCCGCAGACCGTGTCGTACGCGCTGCACGACTCCCCCGTCGGGCAGCTGGCGTGGATCGCCGAGAAGTTCACCGAGTGGACCGACCCGCGATCGGCGATCGGCGTCGACCGCATCCTCACCGACGTCTCGGTCTACTGGTTCACCCGCACGGCCGCCTCGTCCGCCCGGCTGGTGCGGGAGAGCGCGTTCGGTGGTCCGCCCGCGCCCTGCCCGCCCCCGCTCGGCGTCGCCGTGTTCGCGCACGACATCACCCGCGCCGTCCGGCCGATCGCCGAACTGACGTACACGATCCGGCAGTGGAGCGAGTTCGACCGGGGTGGTCACTTCGCCGCGCTGGAGGTGCCGGAACTGTTCGCCGACGACGTCCGGTCGTTCTTCCGGAGCCTGCGGTGACGGCCGCGCTCAGCCCATGGCCGCCGCGAACATGCCCGGCTCGTACGAGCCGCCGCGCTGGTGCACGAGCACCGCGAACCGGTTCGCCGCGTTGATCAGCCCGAGCAGGCAGACCAGCGCCGCGATCTGGTCGTCGTCGTAGTGCTTGCGCACCTGGGCCCACGTCTCGTCGGACACGCCCTGGTGGGCGTCGGCGAGCCGGGTGCCCTCCTCGGCGAACGCCAGCGCCGCGCACTCGGCCTCGGTGAACACGGTCGACTCACGCCAGGCGGCGACCAGGTTCAGCCGGACCGCGCTCTCGCCCCCGGCCACCGCCTCCTTGGTGTGCATGTCGATGCACCAGCCGCAGCCGTTGATCTGGCTGGCCCGCAGCGACACCAGCTCCTGCACGGTGCGGGGCAGCGACGACTGGTGGATCACCAGGCCCGCACCGGCGAAGCGCTTCATGAACGTCGCCGAGACCGGGTTCTCGAACAGGTTGAATCGGGTCTGCATGGTTGCGCCCTCTCTGCTGGGGTGGGTGGCTGACGAACACGAGATGCCGGGGACGCGTCCGGCGTGACGGCGACGCCGGGTGAGGACCGCCACAGCGACCGGGTGTCACACGGCGGCGGTGGCCGGCGTCTGGTGGGGAACGCAGCCGAGCAGCGAAGGGAGCCAGTCATGGCGGACCCGGCCACCGAGGACTTCCTCGCGCACCGGAACCTGCTCTTCACCGTCGCGTACGAGATGCTCGGCTCGGCCGCCGACGCGGAGGACGTGGTGCAGGAGACCTGGCTGCGCTGGTCCGGCGTCGACCTCGACGAGATTCGGGACCGGCGCGCCTACCTGGTCCGGATCACCACCCGGCAGGCGCTGTCCCGGCTGCGCACGCTGGGCCGGCGCAAGGAGTCGTACGTCGGCTCGTGGCTGCCCGAGCCGCTGCTCACCGCGCCCGACGTGGCCGACGACGTGGCGCTCGCGGAGAGCGTGTCGATGGCGATGCTGCTGGTGCTGGAGACGCTGACGCCGACCGAGCGGGCCGTGTTCGTGCTGCGGGAGGTGTTCGACGTCGGCTACGACGAGATCGCCGAGACAATCGAGCGGAGTCCCGTCGCCGTGCGGCAGATCGCGCACCGGGCGCGGGCCCACGTCGCGGCGCGCCGCCCCCGGCGTACCGTCCCGGCGGCCGAGGCCCGCGACGCCCTCGACGCGTTCCGGCGGGCGGTCGAGACCGGCGACCTGGACGGGCTGCTCCGCGTCCTGTCGGCGGACGCGGTGCTGGTGGGCGACGGCGGCGGGATCAAGCAGGCGATTGCCCGGCCGGTCACCGGCGGCGACAAGGTGGCCCGGCTGCTCGCGGGCGGCTGGCGCCGGGTCGCCGCCGTGGCGTCGATGGAGCCGGTCCAGGTCAACGGCTACCCGGCGCTGCTGGTACGCCTCGACGGCGAGCTGGACACCGTGGTCGCGGTACGCCTCGACGACGGCCGGATCAGCGGGCTCTACGCGGTGCGCAACCCGGAGAAGCTGTCCCACATGACCCGCGAGACGACGCTGCGCCGCTGACCGGCCGCCGCGCTCCGGGCCGCGCACGGCGGCGGCCTGGTCTGACTGTGAGGCTGGCCGGGTCGGCCCGTACGTGATGGGCTGATGTCGGCGGCAGTGGACGT
>NZ_JBAKHP010000059.1:0-5990 GCF_036902745.1 Micromonospora sp. CPCC 205554
GCAGTGGGAGCGCGCTTCCTTGACACGGAAGAGGTCACTGGTTCAAACCCAGTATCGCCCACCAGCGGAAAGGCCGTGTCGATCATTCGACACGGCCTTTCTCGTCGTCATCGGTCAGTCCAGTGCCGCGCCGCTGGCCATTGCCGCGGCCGGATCGCCCCACCCAGACTGGCCCGGTGGACGATCAGCAGACCCGAGCCCGGCAGTTCCGCGCCCTGCACCTGCCCGGTGAACCACTGATCCTGGTCAACGCCTGGGACGCGCTGAGCGCCCGGATCGTCGCCGCGGCCGGCGCCCGCGCGGTCGCGACCACCAGCGCCGGGGTCGCGTGGAGTCGCGGCGCCCCGGACGGCGACGCGCTCGCCCGGGACACCGCCGTCGACGTGATCCGCCGGGTGGCCGACGCGGTCCGCGTACCGGTCACCGCCGACATCGAATCCGGGTACGGCGACAGCCCCGCCGAGGTCGCCGAGACGATCACCGCCGTGCTCGCCGCCGGGGCCGTCGGCGTCAACGTGGAGGACTCCCGGCACGACGGCGGCGGGCCGCTGCGCCCGGTCGACGAGCAGGTCGCCCGGCTCGCCGCGGTCCGGGCCGCCGCCGACCGCGCCGGCATCCCGCTGTACGTCAACGCGCGGGTGGACACGTATCTGCGCCGCGCCGGTGGCGTACCCGAGACGGTCGCGCGGGCCGAGGCGTACCTGGCCGCCGGCGCGGACGGGATCTTCGTACCCGGGACCGTGGAACCGGAGACGGTGGCCGCGCTGGCGGCGGCGATCCCCGCACCGCTGAATGTGCTGGCCGGGCCGGGCGCGCCGCCGATCGGCGAGCTGGCCCGCCTCGGCGTGGCCCGGGTGAGCATCGGACCGGCGGTGGCCGAGGCCGCGTACGCGCTGGCCCAGCGGGCGGCCGCGGAGGTGCTCGGCGCGGGGACGTACGGCGCGCTCGCCGGCGGGCTCGACTTCGACGCGCTGAACGAGCTGATGCGGAGCTGACCCGGACGGCGCGGCATCGACCACGGGGCGGGGTACCGGGTTGAATGGTCCGGTGGCCGCCGTCGCGCATCCGACCCGGATAGCCGCCGATCGGCGGCCGGGTGCCCGGTCGGCCGTCCGGCGGGGGAGCCGCGGATGACCGCCTCCGTCCGTCCGGTGCCCGCGCTGCTGGGCCTGCCCGTCGTCACGGGCGCCACGGCGGGGGCGTGCGTCGTCGCGCTCGCCGCCCTGGGGGCGGCCGGTCACGGCGGCTTCGCGACCGAGCCGGCCGGTGCCCTCGCCCTGGCCGTGGCGGCAGTGGCCGCGGCGGTCGCCGCGTCCCGGCTCGCCCGGTCGGGTCACCGTGCCGCCGGGCGGCTGGCGACCGGGCTCGCCGCGTCGCTGCTGGCGTACCTGGGGCTCGCCGTCCTGGCGGTGGCCACCGTCGCGGCCGGGCACCGGTGGGCCGGTCCGGCCGTGGCGGCGTGGAACTCGGCGTGGATCCCGCCGCTCGCGCTCCTGCAACTGACCGCCTCGGCCGCCGTCCGCACCGGCACCGTCACCCCGAAGGCGCACCGGTACGTCGGCCTCGTCCTCGGCACGGCCGTGCTCGTCAACGCGCTGCTGACGACGGCGACCGAGCCGTTCGACGGGCTGCCGACGATCGCGGGGGAGTCGTGGCGTACCGCCCTCGCCCCGGTCGGCGCCGCCGTCACCCTGCTGGGTGTGGCGGCGCTGCTCCTGCTGCCGGTGACGCTCTGGCGGGCCGCCCTCGGCTCGCACCACACCGTGCGGGCGCGGCTCGGCGTGGCCGCCGCGGCCACCACCGCGGCGCCGCTGACTGTCGTCTTCTGCCTGCTCCTCGCGGTCGCACGCGCCCCCGGTGACGTCGAGCCGTCGCTGGGCTCGGTCGCGTTCCTGGTGGCCCTGTCCGCCGCCGCCGTGTTCGCCGTGGCCTGCGCGGTCACCGCCGCCCGGGGCACCACCGAGCCTCGCCGGGTCGGCGCGGTGGTGCGCGCCACCGGCCTGGCCGCCGCGGCCCTGCTGGTCGTCGGCGCCGGCACGCTCGTGGCCGCTCCCGGATCGTCGCTGGGCCCGACCTCGGTCGCCCTGGTCGTGTCGGCGCTGACCGTCGTGGCCGGTGGCGGGGCGTGGGCCGGCACCGGCCGGCTGGCGGCGCTGCTCACCGCCGGGCCGGCAGGGCCGGCGGTGGCGCCGGTGACGCCGCGAGGCGGTGCGGAGGGTACGGCGGCAGGCGACGCGCCACCGCACCCCGGAACGCCCGATGCGGCGGGGACGACCAGCGCGGCGGGGACGGCGGGTGTCGTCGAGACGCCCGGCCGGGACGGGGCGGCGACGGCCGCGCCGGACGTCTCCGGTGCGGTGGTGCATGCCCCGGAGTCGGCCGGCGCGCGGGTCTCGGCCGGTTCGGTGCCGGCATCGGTCGGCGGGCTGACGGCGCGCGAGCGCGAGGTGCTCGCCGCGCTCGCCGAAGGCGCCAGCAACGCCGGGATCGCGGCGCAGCTCGTGGTCTCCGAGCGGACCGTCGACGCCCACCTGCGCGCCATCTTCGTCAAGCTCGACCTGACCCCGGGCGGCGACACGAACCGGCGGGTACGGGCGGCGCGGATCTGGCTGGAGCACGCGCGACAGCCGCGCTGAGCAGGGCTTTCCCGAAGATAGGTGCTGAGGCCGATGCCGGTGCGGGCGGTACCTCGGCACGGTGGGGCGACACCTGAATCGACGGAGGCTCTCACCGTGCCCGCACCGAAGCTGCGCCGCGTCGCGCTCGTCGCGCTCTACGTCCTGCTCCTGGTGGCCCTGGCCGGCCGCACCCTGTTCATGTTGTGGGAGCCGCCGTTCGACGGCGCGATCCACTACGACGACGTCCGCGAGCTGGGGTCCGCGTACTGGCCCATGAACCTCTACCTGGGCGGGCCCGCGTACGCCGTCTCCTGGATCGCCGCGGCGGTGTTCATCGTCTGTCTCGCCCGGGGCCCGGCGGGCGTGCTGAACCTGGTGGGGGCCTTCCTGGCCGGCCTCGGCGGTGTGGTGTTCGCGCTGGCGATCACCGCCGAGGTGCTGCCGTTCGCCTACGCCGCCGACCCGGCCGTCCTGCCGGAGCAGGAGGGGCGCGCGTTGTTCGACGTGTTCAACGACCAACTGGACGGGCTGCTCCCGGCAATCCTCGGCAGCCAGGTGGCGATCGTCCTCGGCATGGTCCTGGCGCTCGTCGGGATCCTGATCGGCCGGACCATGCCGCGCCCGCTGGTCGTCGCCGCGCTCGTCTACGTCGTGGCGTTCGTGCTGGTTCCGCAGGACGCCGGTCGCGCGGTGGGCGTCGTGAGCTACCTGCTCCAGGTGGCGCTCGTCGCCGCGATCGGCTGGTACGGGCTGCGCGCCGCCATCGCCGGGGAGCGCCCGTAGCAGAACGGGCCGGCCGGATCTGGTGATCCGGCCGGCCCGGTCCGGGACCGATCAGCTCCGTCGGCCCCGGCCGCTGTCACATCGGCGGGGCGACGTCCCGGCGCTCCTCGACGCGGCGGTACTCCACCGGCTGCTCGGCGGTGGTGGTGACCACCTGGCGACGGCGGCCCCACACCAGCGTGGTCATGATCAGGCCGAGGACGCCGGCCGCCATGAGGATCCAGCCGACGACGTCGAGGTCGACCCCGCCGACGCTGGCGTTGAGCGCGAACGTGAGGATCGCGCCGACCGCGATCAGGAAAATGCTCGTACCGATACCCACGACAGCCTCCTTCGGGGGATGGTTGTGCTGTCACCGGCCTCAGTACCCCGGCGGCGAGCAGCGCAACCACACGGCCACCCGGGGCGGCGGGGGTGTGCCGCACGGCGATCTTGGCATCGGGTAGAGTTCATCCCGTCGCCAGCGCGAACCGGCGGCACGCGGACGTAGCGCAGCTGGTAGCGCATCACCTTGCCAAGGTGAGGGTCGCGGGTTCGAATCCCGTCGTCCGCTCGCGATTGCCCGGGCGATTGGCGCAGTGGGAGCGCGCTTCCTTGACACGGAAGAGGTCACTGGTTCAAACCCAGTATCGCCCACCGAGAGTCACCCTCCCCGCCCGCCGGCGCCGCCGGTCGATCGGTGGACGTATCCCACCGGACGGTTCGTACCGGCCACATCGGTCACCCGGCTCCACCGTGCGGGTTATTCAGCCGCTGCCACCGCGCGTGTCACTGTGATGCCCGATGCGCAGGGAGGCGGTCACATGCACATGATCGAGCGGGGACGGTGGCGGCGGACGGCCGCCCGGTTAGGGGTGGCGGCTGTCGTCGCGGCGGCCGGGGTGACGGTCTCGGCCGCGCCCGCGCAGGCCACCGCGACGCGGACGGTGGCGTTCTTCAGCATGGACGAGCCGGCGTCGTCGACGGTGCTGACCGACTACAGCGGCAACGGCCGCCACGGCACGATCGGCGGCGAGGTGGTCACCGGCGCGCTCTACGCCGGGGCGACCGGCCACCGCTTCGCCACCCACCTGCCCACCGACCAGGAGTACGTCCCGGGCCACGTCGACCTGGTGCCGCACAGCACCGACTTCAACCCGGACGCCGGGGACTTCTCGGTGACGATCCGCTACCGGACCACGTACTCCTTCGGGAACATCCTCCAGAAGGGACAGGGCAACACGGCCGGCGGCTACTGGAAGTTCGAGGCCCCGAACGGCAAGCCGAAGTGCCTGTTCCGGGGCGCGGACGGCGCCTCCCGTACCGGCTACACCGACGTGCCGATCGCCGACGGCCAGTGGCACACGGTCACCTGCAACCGCACGTCGGCGTACGTGGAGATGTACGTCGACGGCGTACGGACCAGCCGCCTCAACGGGCCGACCGGCACCATCGCCAACACCTGGCCACTGTCCGCCGGCGGCAAGAGCCAGTGCGACGGTACGAAGGTCACCTGCGACTACTTCGCCGGCGACATCGACTACGTGAAGATCCTGAAGGGATCGGGCGGCCCGGCCAACCAGGCGCCGGTGGCAGCGCTGACGCCGACCTGCTCCGGCCTGGTGTGCACGTTCACCGGCGCGGCCTCCACCGACGCCGACGGCGCGATCCAGGACCACGGCTGGAACTTCGGCGACGGGGACACCGCCGGCACGGCCTCCGTGCCGACCACGTCGCACACGTACGCGGCAGCCGGCACCTACCCGGTCACGCTCACCGTCACCGACGACCGGGGCGCCACCGGCACCGCGACCGTCGACGTGACCGTGGCGCCCGTACCGGAGCGGATCTCGTTCGTCGGCCAGGCCACCGCGAACGCCAACTGGACCAGCCACACGGTCACCGTCCCGGCGGGCGTGCAGGCAGGTGACACGTTGCTGCTCCTGCTCAGCCAGAACACGCACACCGGCACCGGCGAGCCGACCGGGGTGACCGGCTGGACCAGGCTCGACCGCCTCGACGGTGGCTTCGCCACCACCACCGCCTGGTGGAAGACAGCGGGCGCGGGCGACGCGGGCACGGCCGTCCGGGTAACGCTGGACAGTCAGGCGAAGGGCAACCTGGTGCTGGCCGCGTACCGGGGGGTCGCCCCGACCGCGCCGGTCTTCACCCGGGCCACCGATCCGGCGAGCACCGCCACCCGGATCACCCCGTACGCGCCGGTGACCGCCGCGCAGAGCTGGGCCGTGTCGTACTGGCTGCACGGCGACAGCACCTCCACCGCGCTCACCGCGCCGGCCGGCGTGGCGGTGCGCAGCAACACCTCGCAGACCGGTGGCGGCCGGGTGACCGGCCTGCTGGCCGACTCGGCGAGCAGCGTGCCGACCAGCAGCTACGGCGGGCTCACCGCCACCGGCGCCGCGGCCAGCACGACCACCACCACGTGGACGTTCGTGCTGCCCCCGGCCTGACCCGTCGGGTACGCGTGAAAAGGCCGGCACCCCGGTTCGGGGTGCCGGCCTTTTCACTGTCTCGCTTGCTTGTTGGTCTTACTTGTTCCAGTGCTGGGCGACGAGGTCGGCGGCCTGCTGTTCCCACTGGGCGTAGTGG
>NZ_JBAKHP010000060.1:0-5387 GCF_036902745.1 Micromonospora sp. CPCC 205554
TGGAAGATTGTCCGGCGGTGTCCTACTCTCCCACACCCTCCCGAGTGCAGTACCATCGGCGCTGGAGGGCTTAGCTTCCGGGTTCGGAATGTTACCGGGCGTTTCCCCTCCGCCATGACCGCCGTAACTCTATGAACATGTCAACCAACCCTGGTGGGTGGTGGTTTGTTCAGAGTTGCACAGTGGACGCGTAGCAGCTTGGTAGTCAAGTCCTCGGCCTATTAGTACCGGTCAACTGAACCCGTTACCGGGCTTACATTTCCGGCCTATCAACCCAGTCGTCTAGCTGGGGGCCTTACCCCACAAAGTGGGTGGGATACCTCATCTTGAAGCGAGCTTCCCGCTTAGATGCTTTCAGCGGTTATCCCTTCCGAACGTAGCTAACCAGCCGTGCCCCTGGCGGGACAACTGGCACACCAGAGGTTCGTCCGTCCCGGTCCTCTCGTACTAGGGACAGCCCTTCTCAAGTATCCTACGCGCACGGCGGATAGGGACCGAACTGTCTCACGACGTTCTAAACCCAGCTCGCGTACCGCTTTAATGGGCGAACAGCCCAACCCTTGGGACCTGCTACAGCCCCAGGATGCGACGAGCCGACATCGAGGTGCCAAACCATCCCGTCGATATGGACTCTTGGGGAAGATCAGCCTGTTATCCCCGGGGTACCTTTTATCCGTTGAGCGACACCGCTTCCACATGCCAGTGCCGGATCACTAGTCCCGACTTTCGTCCCTGCTCGACCTGTCAGTCTCACAGTCAAGCTCCCTTGTGCACTTGCACTCAACACCTGATTGCCAACCAGGCTGAGGGAACCTTTGGGCGCCTCCGTTACCCTTTAGGAGGCAACCGCCCCAGTTAAACTACCCACCAGACACTGTCCCTGAACCGGATAACGGTCCGAAGTTAGATACCCAAATCAACCAGAGTGGTATTTCAAGATTGCCTCCACCCATACTGGCGTATGGACTTCACCGGCTCCCACCTATCCTACACAAGCTAATTCAGATACCAATGTCAAGCTATAGTAAAGGTCCCGGGGTCTTTCCGTCCTGCCGCGCGTAACGAGCATCTTTACTCGTAATGCAATTTCGCCGGGCCTGTGGTTGAGACAGTGGGGAAGTCGTTACGCCATTCGTGCAGGTCGGAACTTACCCGACAAGGAATTTCGCTACCTTAGGATGGTTATAGTTACCACCGCCGTTTACTGGCGCTTAAGTTCTCCGCTTCGCCCCGAAGAGCTAACAGGTCCCCTTAACGTTCCAGCACCGGGCAGGCGTCAGTCCATATACATCGAATTACTTCTTCGCATGGACCTGTGTTTTTAGTAAACAGTCGCTTCCCCCTGCTCTCTGCGGCCATACAACGCTCCACCCGCGCGGGGCTTCACGTCTCCGGCCCCCCTTCTCCCTAAGTTACGGGGGCAATTTGCCGAGTTCCTTAACCACAGTTCGCCCGATCGCCTCGGTATTCTCTACCTGACCACCTGTGTCGGTTTGGGGTACGGGCCGCTAAGAACTCGCTAGAGGCTTTTCTCGGCAGCATAGGATCACTGACTTCACCTGAATCGGCTCGGCATCACGTCTCAGCCTGTATGCGCCGCGGATTTGCCTACGGCACGGCCTACACGCTTACCCCGGCACAACCACCGGCCGGGCTCAGCTACCTTCCTGCGTCACCCCATCGCTTGACTACTACCCGCCAGGTTCCCACGCTCCCCACCATTGGTCCGAAGACCGCCGGCAGTTCGGGTGGTTAGCACAACGAGGTTCGTCAGGGTCGCTCTTTCGCGGGTACGGGAATATCAACCCGTTGTCCATCGACTACGCCTCTCGGCCTCGCCTTAGGTCCCGACTCACCCAGGGCGGATTAGCCTGGCCCTGGAACCCTTGGTCATCCGGCGGAAGGGTTTCTCACCCTTCTTTCGCTACTCATGCCTGCATTCTCACTCGTGCCGCGTCCACAACTGGGTCACCCCGCTGCTTCACCCCCGGCACGACGCTCCCCTACCCATCCACACACCTGCATACCTCATCAAGGAGATACGAAGTTGAAATGTGAATGCCACAGCTTCGGCGGTGTGCTTGAGCCCCGCTACATTGTCGGCGCGGAACCACTTGACCAGTGAGCTATTACGCACTCTTTAAAGGGTGGCTGCTTCTAAGCCAACCTCCTGGTTGTCTATGCGACCCCACATCCTTTTCCACTTAGCACACGCTTAGGGGCCTTAGCTGGTGATCTGGGCTGTTTCCCTCTCGACTACGAAGCTTATCCCCCGCAGTCTCACTGCCGCGCTCTCACTTACCGGCATTCGGAGTTTGGCTGATTTCGGTAAGCTTGTGGGCCCCCTAGACCATCCAGTGCTCTACCTCCGGCAAGAAACACGCGACGCTGCACCTAAATGCATTTCGGGGAGAACCAGCTATCACGGAGTTTGATTGGCCTTTCACCCCTAACCACAGGTCATCCCCCAACTTTTCAACGTTGGTGGGTTCGGCCCTCCACGCGGTCTTACCCGCGCTTCAGCCTGCCCATGGCTAGATCACTCCGCTTCGGGTCTAGAGCATGCGACTAAAAACGCCCTATTCAGACTCGCTTTCGCTACGGCTCCCCCACACGGGTTAACCTCGCCACATGCCACTAACTCGCAGGCTCATTCTTCAAAAGGCACGCCGTCACCCCGCAAGGCTCCGACGGATTGTAGGCGAACGGTTTCAGGTACTATTTCACTCCCCTCCCGGGGTACTTTTCACCATTCCCTCACGGTACTCGTCCGCTATCGGTCACCAGGAAGTATTTAGGCTTACCAGGTGGTCCTGGCAGATTCACGGCAGATTTCAGGAGTCCGCCGCTACTCGGGAACACCCACAGAAGACCAGCAACTTTCACCTACCGGACTATCACCGTCTACGGTCAGCCATTCCAGACTGTTCGACTAGCCACTGGCTTTGTAACTCCTCGAACAAGTGTCAGCTTGTTCAGCAGGGTCCCACAACCCCGACCACGCAACCCCTGACAGGTATCACACGCCGCCGGTTTAGCCTCAATCCGCTTTCGCTCGCCACTACTCACGGAATCACTATTTGTTTTCTCTTCCTACGGGTACTGAGATGTTTCACTTCCCCGCGTTCCCCCCACACACCCTATGTGTTCAGGTGCGGGTGACATCACATGACTGATGCCGGGTTTCCCCATTCGGACACCCTGGGATCACAGCTTGGTTGACAGCTCCCCCAGGCCTATCGCGGCCTCCCACGTCCTTCATCGGCTCCTGGTGCCAAGGCATCCACCGTTCGCCCTTGACAACTTGACCACAAAGATGCTCGCGTCCACTGTGCAATTCTCAACAAACAACCAACCCACAACCCACAGCCCCACACCTACAACCCACCAAGGATCACGGTTTGCGAGACCAGGCCATGCCTGGCACCAACCCCCGCCCTCTCAGGGCAGGGTCATGGCTCTGAAAAAACAACCTCGGTTGTTCTTTCAGGACCCAACAGGGTGCTTACATCCGTCCCCAGCCGCACCACGGACTCGTTCCCACCACCCGAGAGTGGCTGTACTAGAAGATCCGCAGCCGTTGCCGGCGACCGACTTGCCAGTGTCTCCGCCATCTGAGCACCCCGACCCGACATTCGCGGACCGCGGGCTCCATGCCACCTTTCGGTGGATGGTGCTCCTTAGAAAGGAGGTGATCCAGCCGCACCTTCCGGTACGGCTACCTTGTTACGACTTCGTCCCAATCGCCAGCCCCACCTTCGACGGCTCCCTCCACAAGGGTTGGGCCACCGGCTTCGGGTGTTGCCGACTTTCGTGACGTGACGGGCGGTGTGTACAAGGCCCGGGAACGTATTCACCGCAGCGTTGCTGATCTGCGATTACTAGCGACTCCGACTTCACGGGGTCGAGTTGCAGACCCCGATCCGAACTGAGACCGGCTTTTTGGGATTCGCTCCACCTCACGGTATCGCAGCCCATTGTACCGGCCATTGTAGCATGCGTGAAGCCCTGGACATAAGGGGCATGATGACTTGACGTCATCCCCACCTTCCTCCGAGTTGACCCCGGCAGTCTTCGATGAGTCCCCGCCATAACGCGCTGGCAACATCGAACGAGGGTTGCGCTCGTTGCGGGACTTAACCCAACATCTCACGACACGAGCTGACGACAGCCATGCACCACCTGTGACCGCCCCCGAAGGACCTGCCATCTCTGACAGTTTTGCGGCCATGTCAAACCCAGGTAAGGTTCTTCGCGTTGCATCGAATTAATCCGCATGCTCCGCCGCTTGTGCGGGCCCCCGTCAATTCCTTTGAGTTTTAGCCTTGCGGCCGTACTCCCCAGGCGGGGCGCTTAATGCGTTAGCTGCGGCACAGGGAACCGGAGAGGCCCCCCACACCTAGCGCCCAACGTTTACAGCGTGGACTACCAGGGTATCTAATCCTGTTCGCTCCCCACGCTTTCGCTCCTCAGCGTCAGTATCGGCCCAGAGACCCGCCTTCGCCACCGGTGTTCCTCCTGATATCTGCGCATTTCACCGCTACACCAGGAATTCCAGTCTCCCCTACCGAACTCTAGCCTGCCCGTATCGACCGCAGGCCTGGGGTTGAGCCCCAGGTTTTCACGGTCGACGCGACAAGCCGCCTACGAGCTCTTTACGCCCAATAAATCCGGACAACGCTCGCGCCCTACGTCTTACCGCGGCTGCTGGCACGTAGTTGGCCGGCGCTTCTTCTGCAGGTACCGTCACTTACGCTTCGTCCCTGCTGAAAGAGGTTTACAACCCGAAGGCCGTCATCCCTCACGCGGCGTCGCTGCATCAGGCTTCCGCCCATTGTGCAATATTCCCCACTGCTGCCTCCCGTAGGAGTCTGGGCCGTGTCTCAGTCCCAGTGTGGCCGGTCGCCCTCTCAGGCCGGCTACCCGTCGTCGCCTTGGTAGGCCATCACCCCACCAACAAGCTGATAGGCCGCGAGCCCATCCCAAGCCGAAAAACTTTCCACCAAACACCATGCGGTGCAAGGTCATATTCGGTATTAGCCCCGGTTTCCCGGGGTTATCCCAAAGCCTGGGGCAGGTTGCTCACGTGTTACTCACCCGTTCGCCGCTCGAGTACCCCGAAGGGCCTTTCCGCTCGACTTGCATGTGTTAAGCACGCCGCCAGCGTTCGTCCTGAGCCAGGATCAAACTCTCCAACAAAAACTTGTCGAACAGCAATCAACCTGGCAACAAAAGTGTTGCCAAAGGAATCCCAACCAGCAACCATTCCAAAGAACAGCCACCAGTCCGGGGTATAAAACAATTGGCACTGGCTTTACAAGCACCCTGTTGAGTTCTCAAAGAACAACCACACACCAACCAGAAGCCCCACATCCGCGGAACCCCCG
>NZ_JBAKHP010000061.1:0-1855 GCF_036902745.1 Micromonospora sp. CPCC 205554
CGCGCCGGCTGGTCGTTCACGCACCCCTTCAGGATGAAGAAGTAGTGCCGGTTGCCGACCTCGTTGTCGTCGAAGTAGTTCGGCGAGTACATGATGGTGGACACCGGTACGAACTGTTCGGTGGTGATGCCCCACACCTCCCTGCCCGCACTGCCCCGCTGCACGTCTCCACCCGGCCGGAAAGCGGTGATCACACCGCCGGTGACCGTCATCCGGCCCACCTCGACGGTCTCCTTGTGGCCGACCGCGCGCTCGTGGCGGTAATGCTCGATCCTCCCGTTGCTCTCGGTCTCGATCACGAAACCGCCCTGGGCGCTGTCCCGCTTGCGGTACTGATTCACCTCGATCCGGTAATCACCGTCGGGGACACGGTCGGTCCAGGTGACGTTCTCCACCGGCTCGCGGGAGAGCGCCCCGCCGGCGTTCATGTCGACGTCCAGCTTGTTGCGCTTCTCCTGGTACCAGATGTGGTCGCCGTTGGGCTCGAACACGTGCAGGTCGAGGTCGTCGTGGTTGAACCAGGACAGGCTCACCCGCAGCTTGCCGGTGACGTTGCCACCCGCCCGCTTGACCTTCTCCCTGATCGAGTCGGTGACATTGCCGCCGTACGACCAGCCGAAGTCGTTGTCCCACTTGAACAACCGCGGAGCAGCCGGGTGCCGGCCGGTCGTGAGACTGACGAAGTGCGGCTCGTAGGTGTTGGCGACCCATAGGTCGATGGTGGTGGCGGTGGGCAGGATGTCCTTCATGAAGGAGATTACGGGAATCTCCTCCGGCTCCGCGTCACGAAGGCGCGCACCTGCCGACTTCACGGTGGCCGCCTGCATGAGCAGCCCTTCGATGCCGTCCTTCATCCGCGGCTGTGTGTCGTTGTCGACCCACAGCACGTTGGTGACCGACACGTCGGACAGCCGGGCGAACCGTCGCTGCAACGAATCCTCGATGCCCAACTCGTCAATGGTCTTCATAGCAGCCTTGACCATGGCCGGGGTGATCAACGCCGTGGGGCGCTGGTAGTTCTGCGGTGCCACCTTCGTCTCGAACGACCGGACCGCCTGCTCCAGGTCGACGCCCGCGGAGAGATCCTGAACGAGGGTGCCGATCACCGTGTTGCGGAGGCGTGCCGCCGGGTTCATGGCGTTGGCGAAGACGAAGGCCCGTCTGTCGGTCGCCTTCGTCCACCGGCTCTGCAGCGACCGGAACTCGGTCACCGCCCGACGGTGCTCCGTGCCGCGGTAGAGGGCGTTGTCGTCGATCAGGTCGGCGACGGTGTCCAGAGCGTGCCGGGTCAGCTCGGCCAGGCCACGCTGGAAGACCTGCACCGCGGCGTCGAAGTTGCCCTGTGCCGCGCCGACGTCTTCGACGCGATGCCGGTTCTCCACCCGCCCGTGCAGGTGGTGCCACACCTCGACCTGGCCGTCGCGCAGCGTCCGGGTGGTCTTCGTCCCGTACCGCGCCTGGGTGGACCGAAGACGGTGGACAACGGCAACGACAGGACGAACTCGTCCAGAGCGGCGGCGACGACGGAGAAGACCGGGTCGGAGGCCGACACCCCGGACCACACGGTACGGACCCGCCCGTCGTGGATCTCGACGACGTTGCCGAAGTGCTTGATGAAAGCGCGGCACGTCGAGCAGTCGTACTCGGACCGCTCACGGAACCGCAGATTGGTGCCGGCGGGGAAGGATTCGAGAAAGGTGAGCCAA
Source organism: Micromonospora sp. CPCC 205554 (assembly GCF_036902745.1). NCBI lineage: Bacteria > Bacillati > Actinomycetota > Actinomycetes > Micromonosporales > Micromonosporaceae > Micromonospora > Micromonospora sp. CPCC 205554. Next base: position 1,707 of record NZ_JBAKHP010000061.1, read on the forward strand.
AGTGAGTCCCGGTCGAGGCCGTCGCCGACGACGTACAACTCGCCCGTGGACATGGTGGACAGACGCGAAGTCACATCCGCCACGAACTGCTGGAAATCGCCCACCGCTTCATCCCCCTTGATCGCCGGAGATCCTACGGAGCGAACGCC